>DAIRFU010000937.1:0-1349 GCA_036794935.1 Kofleriaceae bacterium
CGCGGACGGCAGCGGGAAGGCGACGCAATGGACGCTCGACATGCTGCGCGATCTGGGACTCGCGTACGTCATGGTGGACGGGCCACAAGGACTCGAGAGCAGCGTGCCGCCGGTGATGGGGGTCACGACGCCTGAGCTGGCGATGGTGCGGCTGCACGGCCGCCGATCCGCGACGTGGGAGGCGGCGAAGGTGCCGACGGTCGAGCGCTATCGGTATCTCTACTCGTCGCAGGAGCTCGACAAGTGGGTGCCGCGCATCGAGGAGGCGAGCGCGCAGGCGCGGCGTACGACGGTGTTCCTCAACGACTGCTACGGGAACTACGGCACGACCAACGCACGCGAGCTGCTCGCGCGACTGGTCTGAAGGCGATGCTCAGACGCGCCAGCTGAGCGCGGCGAGATCGCGATCGGAGAGCGCGAACCAATCGTCCGGATAATCGCGCACGCGCCGCACGGCGAGCTCGCTCGCGAAGATCAGCGAGAAGCCACTGCGGCGGTCGTACTCGGAGTATGGCCGCTCGCTCACGAGCCAGGTCTGTCCGAGATCGTCGGTGAAGCTGCGCAACCTGGCTTCGGAGCTCGGGACCTCGGTGCGCTCGCGCGAAATGGTCATGTGTGACGAGACCGACGGCGAAAGGCGAATCGCGTGCGTTGACGCGAATGCATTGACCTCGAACCGCCAAAGCTGCAGGGCGTGCCATCGATGGTCAACGCCACCACATCCGCGTCGAGCTCCGGCAGATTGCACGATCGGTTGCATTTCGCGAGGGGCTGTCGGGAAAAGCGACGGCGCGCGGTGACCGAAGCGACCGGACAGCGCGACCGAACCGCGACGGCGGATGACGAGATCCCGGGCAGTGTGACCGGAGGTGCAGCCGGCTGAACAGTCTGGCCCTGGCGTTGCCTTGGGAGGGGGCCATCACCGCACGCAAACGTGCAATTCCCCGCCGACCGGCGAGCGATCCGATGCAGGATCGCGGTGACCCGGAGCGGTACACAAGCTCCCCTTCCGGGTGCGGTCGCCCGACAGGTAACGTCCCATGCGCAAGGCCAAGAAGTTCCGCATCGTGATGGCGACTCTCGTAGGCGGCATCGCCGTCGCCTCGAGCGCCTGCAGCGTGGATTCGCTCGACCAGACCACGGCTCCGCAATCGACCGCTTCAGGCGGCTCGGCCGTCCCGACGTCTGGGCCGTCACTCCTCGACATGTCGAAGGACGGCACGTACAGCGTCGCCATCGACCCGAGCGTCGCCAACTCGATCGTGATGGGCGCGAATACGCTGGAGATCCCCGCGGGTTCGATCTGCGCCATCGGCAGCTCGGGCTATGGACCGACCTTCTGGGACGCG
>DAIRFU010000938.1:0-771 GCA_036794935.1 Kofleriaceae bacterium
CGGGTCGAAGAACAACTGGCGAAACCGCTCGCCGAATTCGTCCCGACCGAGCTTCGCGGGCGCCTGCCCCTTGCGGACTTCCGTCATCGTGCCGGTCCCTTTGTTCGTCGCCTCGTAGTATTCCCGCTTCTCTCAAACCGGAGCGCGCGAGACATGAAGGCCACCTGGCACGGCGCCACCATCGCCGAGAGCGACGACACCGTCGTCGTCGAGGGCAACCACTACTTTCCCTAGTCGAGCCTGAAGCGCGAGTACGTCACCTTCAGCAACCACCGCTCGAGCTGCCCGTGGAAGGGGCAAGCCCACTACTACAGCCTGATGGTCGACGGCGAGATGAACGAGAACGCCGTCTGGTACTACCCCGAGCCGAGCGAGGCGGCCAGGGAGATCAAGGGGCGGGTGGCGTTCTGGAAGGGCGTCCAGGTGAGTTGAGCGGCGCGCCGCTCGGCTCATCCTGAGCGAAGTGACGGATCCCGGCCCGCCTCAGCGCCCGGCCTTGAAGTTCGTGAAGATGCGCGTCTGCACGCGGCGGATGTCCTGCGGCACCGCGTCCGGCGCCGTCATGTGCGACTTGTCGGCGTCCGTGAGGAAGATGGTTTTGTTCTCCGCAACGTCCTTCTTCACGAACTTGAGCGACGCCTTGTTCGGGTTCGCGTAGAAGACCTTGTTCGTCAGCGACGCGGCGACTTCCGGGCGCAGGATGTAGTTGATGAACAGGTGCGCGTTGTCGACGTTCTTGGCGTCCTTCGGGATCGCCATGGAATCGAAGAA
>DAIRFU010000938.1:781-1348 GCA_036794935.1 Kofleriaceae bacterium
CGAGCGCGCGTGCCCGCGCGATGTTGATGTCGCCCGAGTAGCCCATCACTGCGCAGAGCGACCCGCCGGCGAGATCGTTGATATAGCCGGACGACGAGAAGCGCGTCACGTAGGGACGCACCTCCTGCAGCATCTTGGCCGCGACCTCGTAATCGGCGGCGTTCGTGCTGTACGCCGGCTTCTTGACGTAGAGAAGCGCGACCGGCAGCACCTCGGACGCGGAGTCGAGGAAGTTGATGCCACAGCTCTTCAGGCGGCTCGCGTACTTCGGGTCGAAGATCAGGCTCCACGCGTTCTCGGGCATCGGCAGGTCGCCGAGCGCGGCCTTCACCTTCGGCACGTTGATGCCGACCGTGACGTAGCCCCACATCCAGTCGACCAGGTACTGGTTGCCCGGGTCGACCACCGCGAGCTGCTTCAGCAGCGCCGGGTCGAGGTTGTGCCAGTTGGTGAGCTTCGAGCGGTCGAGCTTTTGCAGCAGGCCGCCCTCGATCTCGATCTTCGCGAAGTGCGCGCCCGGGACGACGATGTCGTAGCCGGTGTTGCCAGCGACGAGCTTGGCGAGCA
>DAIRFU010000611.1:0-4324 GCA_036794935.1 Kofleriaceae bacterium
GCGCACCGGCGCCTGCACTTCCGCTCGCACCCGCACCGGCACTGCCTTGCGCGCCGGCTCCGGCGCTTCCGCTCGCGCCCGCGCCTGCACTGCCGCTCGCACCGGCCGCACCACCGCCACCTGCGCCACCGCCACCCGCACCACCTGCGCCACCGCCACCCGCACCACCTGCGCCACCGCCACCCGCACCACCACCACCCGCGGCACCGCCCTTCGCCGTGACCTGCGCCTGCGACTTCTCGGCCGCCGCACCGCCAAGCTCGCCGGCCCCCGAGCCGGAGACCTGGGTAGCAGGCGAGTTGCTGACGTTGATCTGCACCTGCGAGCCGCTGATCGTGATGTTGCTGGTCGCCTTGAGGCCGAAGGTCGCGCCCGCGTGCACGAGGACCTGCTGGCCCTTCGCGGTGAAGGTCTCGCTGGTGCCGACCTTGAGCGCGTTGCTGTGCATGACGACATTGGTGGCCGCCTTGATCTCGATGTCACCCGCACTCTCGATCTTGACGACCTTGTTGACCGCATCGAGCACGATCTTGTTCTGGTTCGTCTTGTCGACGATCGTGATCTTCTCGGCGCCATCCTTGTCGTCGAAGATGATCCGATGACCGGCGCGCGACTTGATCAGCTTGGTGTTGTTCTGGCCGCTCTCGTTGACCTCGGCAGGCTCCTGCTTCTTGCTCCACAGGGCGCCGATCACGATCGGCCGGTTGATGTCACCGTGCTCGAACACGACGAGCAGCTGGTCGTCGACCTCGGGCAGGAAGTACGTGCCGCGCTCCTTGCCCGCCATCGGCACCGCGATCCGCGCCCAGTACGAGGTCTCCTGCTCGGTCATCCACGGGTACTTGACCTTGACGCGATAGCCGGGATTGTCGTCGCCGTCCTGGTTCGCCACGACGATCGCGAGATGCACGCCTCGAATCTTCGAGGCGCGCACCGCCTCGGGCATCACGCGATCGATCGGGAACAAGGTCATGCGATGTCGACCTTCGCTCCGTCGTAGTTGCTGTTATCGCTCGACGTGACCTTCGCGGCGGAGCTGCCCTCCAGCTTGAGGTCGCCTGTCGCCTTGAGCTCGATCGTGGTCTTCGCGTTGATCTTGATGCTGTCCTTCGCCGTGACCTTGAATGCGCCGTTCTTGCACGTGATCTCGAACGTGCCCTCCATCGAGGAGAACGCCACGCCGGTGTCACCGGACATCGGGGGCTTGTAGATCGCGCACACGTTCGGGCCGGCGCCCTCCTTCGCGAAGTTGCCGATCCCGATCATGTTCTTCGCCGTCTTGTCGGCGAGCACGACCTTGGTCTTGGCACTGTCGTCGAAGAGCAGCCGATGGCCCGACCGGCTGCGATAGCCACGGAAGTTGTTCTTGCCGTCCTCGTTCGGCTCCGGCGAGTTGTCCTTCGTGCTCCACACGCCACCCAGCACCACCGGCTGGCTCGTATCACCGGCGATGAACATGATGACGACGACGTCGTCGATGTCCGGCAGCGTGTACCAGCCGAACTTCTTGCCCTCCATCGGCGTGATGATCTGGGCCCAGTGCGTCTGATCGACGTCACCCTTGTCGAGCCACGGCAGGCGGATCTTGATCCGGCCGAGGTTCTCCGGATCCTTGTTCTGGCAGACGATGCCGTAGTGCAGTCCGAGCTGCAGGTGATCGAGCGAGTCGAGGCGCGGACCACCAGGTCTCACGCCGCACTCTCATTCCCGAGCTGACTCTCGTCCGCGGCGACCTTGCCCTGGGCGTCGCGAGACACGCGCAGCGTCGTGGTGTAGCCGCCATCATGGCTCGAGCGCGAGATCACGAGCCGGTGGGTCACCCCCATGACGTAGTAACGGCCATTGAACGGATCGTCGTCCTTGGTTGCCGGGTCGACGTTCGCGAAGATCGCAACCACCTCGCCGAGCTCGCGCTTGGGATCACCGCTGAGCTCGCACTCGCCCGTGATGTACGTGAGCGACAGATCGACGAGGCGCGCCTTCGCGAGCGCGTCGGCCTCCTCCTTGCTCCAGATCGGGTGATCGACCGTGAACGTCTCCTCGTTGCCCAGACTCCCGGAGCCGGTGACGGCGTTATCCTTGCCGAGCTTCGATGCTTTCGCGGAGGACTCGCCGGTGATCAGCTCCTTGGTCTCGGGATTCCAGCCCTTGACGGTGACCTTGTTGAGGATGCCCGCCGACGACAGTCGCGGGCTGAAAGAGCGGATCGTCGTGTCGTCCTGCCCGCCACCGAGCTTGCTCGTCGAAAGAACTACCGCAGGGTCCTGCTGCAGATCGGGCTGCTTCACGAAGACCTTGTCGTCCACGCACCAGACGTGACAGCCCAGGCGTGCCGCGCGCGTACGCAAGAACTCGAGCGCGGTCTGGTTGTGCTGATACACGTGCTTGTAGACGATCGATTTCTCGTGCTTCCAGTCGAGGCTCAGCGCGGCATCGCCGACCACCTGATTCAAGATCTGCTGATCGTTCTTGTCCGTGAACGTCACCGACTTGCGATGTCGCAGCAGCCGATGCAGCTTGTTCATCGCGCGAACGACCATCCGCGACTTCTCGCCGCCCCGATAGATCGGCTCGAGCCCGATCACCTCGCCCTTGAAGATGGAAGTCCCGGCGTCGTCGCCCACGCTGATCGTGAGCGGGTCGCCGATCTTCATTGCGGAGTACTGACCGGCCTCGTTGCCGAGCACCACCGCTGCCATGTCCGGTTGGAACATGTCGCGCTCGACGACGAACGACTGGACGTCGGCCTCGACGTCGTCCGCACTACGGCTGCCGATCTTGATCTCGAAGTGAGGTGCTGCGGTGGAGTCCGCCATGGGTCACCTATTTCTTCTTCGCTACCTTGACGGCTTCGGCTTCAGTTAGCTTGACCGTGCAGGTCGCCCGCAGTGGGTGGCCTTCAGGACTGAACATCGTGTACTTCGTCGAGAGCGCCGTGATGACGCACTGAAACGGCGGCAGGGCCTGGCCCCATACGGCGAGGCAGCGATGCGGCCGCTTCAGGCTTTCCTCGTTCGATCCCTTGTCGCGCACCGAGGCGAGCTGCGTGAGCTTGCTGACCTTCTCGAACACCGAGACGGCCCGGCCCGGGGTCGCGGTCTCGTACCCGTCGAACAGGAGCTCGAGCGACAACGACCGCCCTTCTGCGCCGGTGAACTCCATCTGGATCGGCTGCGGACCGGCCCCCTTGCCCTTCCCACCCTTTCCGTTCGCCTTGTTCGTCTCCGCGGACTTCGTCCACGGCACGTTCATCGCGATCTCCAGCTCCTTCGGGTTGAACTGGGCCTCCACGAACACCGTCGGGTCGTCGAGGCTTCCGATCACGATCTTGCCGTTGCCCGCCTCGGTCGCGGCGAACGACGACCGCGCTGCGGTCACCGGAGCGAACTTGCTGGCGTTGTCAGAAACGGGACCAGGACCAGGAGGTTTAGTGATTGTCATAAGTAGGGCTCCCCGTTGCGCGCACGTGCCAGATCCATGAGGACCATCACCTCGCGATAGACATCGTTCGCGACCTTCTCGACATCGACCTGCGACGCATCCTTCGGTGCCGCGGCGGGTGTTGCGGCCGCAGCCGGTGGCGCACTGCCGTGCTCGCGGGAAGACGCCGCGATCTGCCGCGCCGGCGCGGCCGTGATCAGCGTCAGCTCGGCGAGCGAGATGCCGTCGGCGAGGCTCGTGCCGCCGCGCTCCGCGAACATCTTCTTCGCGGCGTCCTCGAACCACGCCGGGATCTCGACCTCGCCGCCGCCGAAGCGGCCGGCGGATCGCCCGGTCTCGACCAGCTCCGGCGCCGCGGTCGGCGGCCGCAGCAGCGCGCCGACCTCGCGCGCCGCGCTCGATGACGACGCGGCAGGCGCGACCGACGGACTGACGTAGGCGCCGAGCGCCTCGCCCGCGCGTGCCGACAGCCCGGAGAGGCCCGGCCGCCCGTCGACGAGCACCGGATCGAGCGCGCGCAGCTCCTCGCGCCGGCGCACCGCGCGCGCGGCCGTATCGCCGGTCGACAGCGCGGGCTCGTCGCCGGCGTCGCCGATGCCGTAGACGACGGGCAGTACGTCCCACGCGACCGTCGCGCGCTCGCGCGCACTGATCCTGTCCTCGCCGCGGCCGGCGAGCGCGAGTGCGCGCGCGGCACGGGCGGCCGGCGACGACGTGCGCGCCGATGCCGACTGACCGAGCGCGACGTAGAGCGACTGGAACTTGTCGCGACGCGAGGCCGGAACGTACGCACTCGCGGTGGCGAGGACGTCTTCGTCGCGCGGCTCGGCGCCAGCAGGCGCGCTGCCCGATGCAGGCGTGGCAGCGCCATCGGAGCCAGCGG
>DAIRFU010000612.1:0-4321 GCA_036794935.1 Kofleriaceae bacterium
CTCGACGCCCCGGATGATCTGGTTCGTGAGCACGCGCGGCTTGAGGCGCTGGTGCTCCTCGACGCCGAGGTGCTTCAGGATCGTCTGGCCGGCCGACAGCACCTCGCCCTTGTCGTGGGCGTGGACCTCGAGCAGGCCGTACGCGCGCTCGACGACCTGGACGGCCGGCTGCACGCTCGTCGCCTTCAGCGCGGCGTCGGTGACCTGGTTGATCGCGATACCGGGCGCGATCTCCACCCACAGCGAGGCCTGATACGGCACCGGCAAGAATCCGCGCGCGGTCTTGCCGATGAACGTCGCCTGTTGCGGCTGAAGCGCGTCGAGGAAACAGTACGTACGAAGTACCGTAGAAGCCATCCCTGGAGGCGCACGCTAACACGGGGTCGTTTTGCAAATCTACGCGTGTGCATAGAAAGGTCGCAGGCGTCGCACGCGGTCGCACGATGCACGCGCCGGAAGTGCGTGCCATGATGCGCCCGCTGCGATGCGTTTACGTGTGGTGCTCTTCTCGTTGCTCGTGACTTCAGGTGTGGCGCAGGCGGACCTGCTGACGCGCGCGCTCGGCCAACCCGGCGGTGGTGGCGGCGGCGGCAGCGGTGCGGCGGCCACCCCGAGTGTCGACGATAATTTGCTGTCGTGGTCGGGCCCCGCGCGCCAGACCTCACTGCCGGACCTCCTGCAGATCGCGGTGCGCCAGGCACCCGCGCTCCAGACCGCGAAGCTCGATATCGCGATCGCCGAGGCCCAGATCCAGCAGACCTTCGCGCGCCACGACTGGCTGTTCTCCGCCCAGCTGCAGGGCTCGTGGAGCGGCTCGGGCCCGGTCGGCGGCATCACGGTCGGCAGCAGCAAGCGATTCGCCGCGCTCGCCGATATCACGCACACGATCTCGACCGGCGGCACGGTCGGCCTCCACGTCCAGAGCACGTACCTCAAGACCGACGCGATGGGGTTTGCCTCGGAGTACTGGAGCGATGACGTCGCGGCGTCCCTCGTGCAGCCGCTGTTGCGCGGCCGCGGCAGCGACCTCTTCGATGCCGGCGAGCGGCGGGCGCGGATCGCGCGTGACGTCGCGGTGCTCGGCCGCCAGGCGGCGGCACTCTCGGTCGTCCAGGAGATCGTGTCGGCGTACTGGGACCTCGTGCTCGCCCAGCGCCAGATCGCGATCACCGAGGCGAGCCTTGCGCTCGCGCGCGAGCGGCTGCGCATCACCGAGATCGGCGCATCGGGCGGCAAGATCGCCCGGGCCGAGATCCCGGCCGTCCAGCAGATCATCGCGACCCGCGAGGAGGAGGTGCTCGGCGGCGAGCTCAGCGTGCTCCAGCGATCGATCGCGCTGCGCCGCGCGGTCGGCATGGAGATCGACGCCGGCGAGCTCGGCCTGCGCGTCGCGACCGAGCTCGAGGCCACCGACCGGGGCTGGACGCTCGGCCCGCTGATCGAGCGCGCGTACGCGGCGAGCCCCGAGCTCGCGCAGCTCGCGAAGCAGGAGGCGGGCGCCACGATCGACATCGAGGTCACCGAGAACGGCCTGTTGCCGCGCCTCGATCTCGCGCTGTCGCTCGGCCCGACCGGCACCGATGCCGCGTTCGGCCAGGCGGCGAAGAACCTCGTGAAGTTCAGCGAGCTGTCGGCGCAGGGCACGTTGACGTTCGAGCAGGCGCTGAGCCGCGACGACGTCAAGGGCCGCTCGCGCGAGCTCCGCTACGGCCGCGAGAAGATCCGCGTCAATGCGGCCGACCTGCGCCAGCAGATCGCCGAGACGATGGCGGTCGCGGTCGCGCAGATCGAGCTCGCGAAGCGCCGCGTCGTGCTCAGCCAGCGTGCGATCGATCTCGCGATCGAGAACATCCGGATCGAGACCGACCGGTTCAACCTCGGCAAGGCGACGAACTTCGACGTGCTGAACCGGCTCGAGGAGCAACGTCAGGCCGAGCTGCGCAAGGCCCAGGCGTTGATCGACTGGCACAAGGCGGAAACCGTCGTGCAGGCACTGACCGGCGACCTGCTTCCTGCGTTCGGGATCAGCGTCGAATAACGCGACGGATCTCTGACGCGATCGCCCAGCTCGTGTGCTCGTGCGTTCACACGATCACGGCAGCGTGTGGCAAAGGACCGTCGATCGCGCGCTCGGGGTGACTGGCACCTGGCTTGAAGTGTCACACCCGCCATGCGCACACGCCTGGTCTCCTTATCTCTGATCTCCACAGCTCTCGTCGCCTGCAGCGGCGACGCGCCGGCGCCGAGCGACGTCCGCGCACGGATCGCCGATGACCTTCACCACGTGCTCACCGAGGGCAAGGCCGCGATCGACGGCAGCACCGCGAACCTGCCGACCGGCTCGGCGTTCGGCTTCGCGACCACGGCCCTCGACAGCGCCGGCGCCGCGCGCCTGGCCGCCCCCGTCGCGCGCCTGTTCGAGGCAAAGGACCGCCGGCTCGCGGTGGACGGCGAGGACACCGCCGACTTCGATCCCGACGCGATCATCGACACCCTCAACCAGGAGCTGTTCACGGACGCGAACTACCTCGGTGATGGCATCTACGAGGTGCCGGCGTCGCTGGTCTGCGAGGAGACGATCTACGATCCCGACACCAACACCGAATCGACGTCGATCGACGCCGAATGCGCGCAGCGCCTCGCCCAGGCCGAGCTGCGCATCCGCGTCGAGGAGGACGACGGCCTGCGGTTCTGGATCCAGCTCGACGCGAACCACGACGAGCCGCTCGGCATCCTGCTTCGCCACGACGAGGTCGCGCTCACGGTGGACCTCGACGATGCGAGCGCTGCGATGACCGCGCTCGCGCAGGTGTTCGGCGAGGATGCGCCGAATGCCGACCTCGCCGGTCAGATCACCGGCTCGCTGAAGATCCTCGGCACGGCGCACGCCTCGGCATCGCTCTCATTCGATCGCGCGATCGCGATCTCGTTCGCGGACGAGGGTGTCGCGCTCGATGCCGACGGCGCGTATCGCTTCGCGTCGGCAGCCGGCGACATCGTCACGGTCGATCTCGACGGGACGGCCGAGCAGGCCGCCCTCGACGTCGGTCTCGGCGAGACCACGGCGCATCTGCCCGGCGACGCGGAAGATCCGCGCGCGACCGACGTGCTGCTCGCCGGTGCGACCGTCCAGGCGAGCTACCAGGACAACACCGTGACGCTCGACAACATCTCGCTTGGCAGCCAGACCACGACCGTCTCGGTCGGTGGCCAGCAGGCGCTCGCGATCGATCTCAACCCGAGCGATGGCCGCTCGCTGAGCGCGACGGTCACCGTCGATCCGACGACCGGCGACGAGACACTCGCGGTGTCGCCGCGGCTCGATCTCCAGATGACGACGAACCACACGCTGCTCGAGGACGAGCCGCCGGTCTACGACATCACGCGCGTCCAGCTCGACGGCTCGCTGCGCGGCTCGGCCGAGGGCGAGCGGGTCGAGGTCGTGTCGGGCACGTTCGCGATCGCGACCGATCCGGCCCAGTACGGGTTCTCGGCCGCGGCCGGCGAGTGCGTGTTCGCGACCGAGATGTACGACGACACGACGTTCTCGTCGTGGACCCAGTACTCGGTCGGCGCCTGCCAGTAGCTCAGCGCATGGCGATGAACGCCATGTGCACGCCGCCCTCGCGGCCGTCGCGCCGGTAGCTGAAGAAGCGCTCGGGCTCGCACTTCGTGCACGGCGGCCGATCGTCGATGTGATCGGCCGCGACGCCCGCGCGCTCGAGCACGGTGCGGGTCGCGACGCGCAGGTCGACGTGCTCCTTGTGCGGCCCCTGCACGACCATGCCGGGCACGTCACCGAACGCCGCGCGGAACTGCTCGACGACCTCGGGACCGACCTCGAAGCACTCGGGACCGATCGACGGCCCGAGCGCGACCCGGATGTCCGCGGCCCGCGCGCCGAGCTCGATCATGCGCGTGACGACGTTCTTCGCGACACCGCCGACCGTGCCCCGCCAGCCGGCGTGCGCCGCGCCGATCACGCGCGCCACCGGATCGGCGAACAGGAGCGGGATGCAGTCGGCGGCGAACGCACCGAGCACCGGGCCCGGACGATCGGTCACCAGCCCATCGAATTCGGCCGGCTCGGGAGCGGGCTCGCCGACCCGCCACACGGCGGTGCCGTGCACGTGCCGGGTCGCCTGCAGCTCCCCGGGCTCGTAGCCGGCAAACCGGGCGAGCCGGCGCCGGTTCTCCTCGACGTTCTGCTCGTCGTCGCCCCAGCGCTTGCCGAGGTTGAGCGACGTGCGCAGCCCGGTCGACACGCCGCCGCCGCGCTCGGGAAATCCATGAAGGAAGCCGTCGCGTGGGATGACGTGCG
>DAIRFU010000613.1:0-4318 GCA_036794935.1 Kofleriaceae bacterium
CCGTCCGGACGTCCTTTGACCGTCCGGAAGAACCTTCGCGTGGGCCGCGGCGCTGCGAGACCTGAGGTGCGCAGGTCGGACGCCGTCGTAGCCGGTGCGCACCCGCGTATCCGCTACATGTCGCGGCGTTCTGCCGACCCTTCGTGCCAGCAGCGTGATCACCATCGACGGATCCACGCGACGCGCCGAGCTCCGCGCTCGGGTCGACGCGGCTCAGCGCCGGTAGGAGACGCCGGCGAGGAACGATAGCGTGGTCAGGGACGAGATCGACGAGTCGAAGTCGGCGGGCGCCGGGCTATAGCCGAACGCGAGCGGGGTCGCGGTGAGCACGAGGTTCGGGGTGATCGCGTAGTCGGCCGACACCGCCGCGCGCACGTGCAGGGTGGCGAGCGCGCCGCTCGCCGGCGCCCCCATCGCGGTGAACGGGTTGCCGTCCTTGCCGAGACCCGAGAACACGAGCACGCCGATACCGGCGTCGAGGCGCAGCGCCAGCTTGGGGATGACCGTGTAGCTCGGCGCGACGTTCGCGAGAGCACCGACCAGCACGCCCGAGCCGTGTTCGCCCGCCATCGTCGTGTACGGCACCGGCGTGAACGACACGGCGGCACCGAGCTCGATCTGGAGCTGGTCGTTGATCGAGAGCGGATAGCCGCCGACGATCGCCGCCGCGAACTGGACCGGGGTGTCGAGATCGCCGGCCGTGAGCTTGCCTGCACCCGCCTCGATGCGCGCCGAGATCAGCGACGGCTGCGCGCCCGGCGCTGGCTCCGTCGGCTCCTCACCCTCGTCCTCGTCCTCCTCGCCCTCGTCGACGGGCTCCCCCGCCTGTGCGGTGGTCGTCGTCGCGGTTCCGGAGGTATCGGTCGGCGTCGTGGTGGTCGTCGTCTCACCCGTGCTTGCGGGTCCGCTGTCGAGCTGGTCCGGCGGCTTGCCCGCGAGCTCGCGCTTGATGCACTCGTCGAGCTCGAGGATCCGCTTCTCGACCTCGGCCTGCAGCTCGGGGTTGATCGGCTTCTTGGTGTCGCGCTGCTTGAGCGCGAGGAAGCGCTTGTAGAAGAACAGCGCCTGCTTGCAGTCACCGGCCTGGCGATACGTCTGGCCGATGTTGAACAGGAACGCCGGCTCGGCCCACTGCGCGTAGGCCTCCTTGAACAGCTCGACCGCCTTGTCGAACTCGCCCAGGTTGTAGGCGCGCTCGCCTTCGGCGTACCTCTTTCGCGCGGTTGCCTCGTCGGCAAGCGCGGTGCTCGACCACAGGACAAGAGCCAGGCCGACGACCACTCGATACATGGAACCCCTCAAACTAGTTCTCGAACGGATTGATCGTATTGTCGCCGATCGGACGCCGCTTGGTGTCCTTTGGCCGCGTCGTCGTGTGGTGCCGGCGCGCTTTTTTCTCCAGCTCGACCTCGAGGCGCTGATCGGCGGATAGCCGCACCGTCCGCTCGAGGTCGTCGTAGCCGGCGTGCTTGATCGTCAGGGTCGTGTCCGAATCGGCGCGCGGCGCCTCGAAGTCACACGGCGTCTTGCAGCGCGCCTTGGTCTCGCCCGCCATGAACACGGCCGCACCTGCCGGCGTGCTGGCGACGGTGACCTTGACGATGCTCGGCGGCGGCGGCGGGGGAGGCGGCGGCGGCTCGGCCGTCACGGCGGGCGCGGGCTCGGGGGCCGGGGCCGGGGCCGGGGCGGGGGCGGGGGCCGGCTCGTCCGCGATCGCGGTCTGGTCATCGGGCTGTGCCGCCGCGGCGGGCTCCTGCGGGCCGCTGCGCAGCGCGAAGAACGCGATCGCGCCGATGACCGCCACGGCCGCGACGCCGCCGACCACGAGCGGCAGCTTGCTGCGCTGCTGCACCATCGGGGTGGCGTAGCCGGCTCCGGTGGCCGACGAGAGCTGGCCGGCGCTCTGGCTGAGTGTCGTCGGGCCCGTCTTCGCAGGCGGCATGGTGCCGAACATCACCGTCGCTGCGGTGGGCGCGGTGCCCGGGGCCGGCAAGAAGCCACCGGTGCCGCCGTGGCCGGCGATGTACTGCTCGGGCTGCGCGAGCGCGGTCGCGAGCTCCTGCATGGTCGCGAAGCGATCGTCGGGGCGCTTCTGCAGCGCCTTGAGGACGACGAGCTCGAGGTGCGGCGGGATGCCGGGCCGGATCGTCGACGGCGGCGCGGGCGCCTCGGTCATCTGCTTGACCAGGATCTCGCCGTAGCCGCTGCCGTTGAACGGCACGCGGCCGGTCAGCATCTCGTAGATGACGATGCCGAGCGCGTAGATGTCCGTGCGGTGATCGATGTTGCCGCGGCCCTCGCACTGCTCGGGGGACATGTACGTCGGCGTGCCCATCACCATGCCGGTGCGCGTCTTCGTCGACGTCGTGCCCGTCGTCATCTTGGCGATGCCGAAGTCGAGCAGCTTGACCTGCTCCTCGCGGCCGCGCGAGACGAGCATGATGTTGTCCGGCTTGAGGTCGCGGTGGACGATGCCGGTCGCGTGCGAGGCGGCGAGCGCGTCGGCGACCTGCAGCGCGATCGCGGTCGCCCGCGCCGGATCGAGCGGCGACTGCTCGATCAGGCTGGTCAGCGTCGAGCCGTTGAGCAGCTCCATGACCAGATAGACGAGCGGTCCGCGCTCGGTGGTCTGGGTACCGAAATCGAGGATGTCGACGATGTTCGGGTGCCCGATGTCGTTGACGGCCTTCGCCTCGTGGAAGAAGCGGGTCGTGATGTCCTGGTTCGCGGCGAGCTCGGCGTGAAGGACCTTGAGCGCGACCTTCTTGCCGATCTGCGGGTGCTCCGCGAGGTACACGGCGCCCATTCCACCTTCACCGAGCTGCTGCGTGACGACGTAGTTTCCGATGCGTTCGCCGATCAACGACATGGCCTCCACCCGCCGGCTCCCAGCACCAGCACGGGACTACACATGCCTGGACGCTACGTGCTCGGACGGGGGCGGTCAACTCGAAATTTTCGTGGGATCGGTTGCGGTTAGGCGCGATACACGGAATTTCGGTCAGGTTTGGCCGCCGGCGAGGAACACATGGGCGACATGGGACTCCATGCGAGGACGGATGCCGAGCTGGTCGAGGCCAGCCGGCGCGGCGAGCGCGAGGCGTTCGGGGCGCTGGTCAGCCGGTATCAGGACGTGGTCTGTGCAGTCTCGTTCAGCTCGACCGGGAACTGGGCACTCAGCGAGGACGTGGCCCAGGACACGTTCATCGCGGCGTGGCACCAGCTCGGCCAGCTGCGCGAGACGACGCGGCTGCGGTCGTGGCTGTGTGGCATCGCGCGCAACCTCGCCCGCAAGGCGAGGAAGCGCACCGATCGCGAGGCGCCCGTCGCCGACGACGATGCGCTGCCGGCGCTGGACGCGAACCCGTTCGATGCCGCGGCGCAGGCCGAGGTCGATCGAGTGGTCCGCGAGGCGCTCGCCCGGATTCCGGATGGCTACCGGGAGACGCTGGTCTTGTACTACTGCGAGAATCGCTCGATCCGCGATGTCGCGGCGGCCCTCGGGGTGACCGAGGACGCGGCGATGCAGCGGTTGACGCGCGGCCGGCGTCATCTCGCCGCCGGCGTCGGCGAGCTCGTCGAGCGCTCGCTGCGTAGCGCGCGCCCGCGCAAGGCTCTCGTGGCGACGGTCCTCGCCGCTCTGCCCGTCCTCACGGCGTCCCATGTCGATGCTTCACCCCACCCGGAAGGATCGACCATGTTGAAGATCGGAATCGCAGCCGCCATGTTCGCCGCCGTCGGCACCGCCGCCGTCGTCACCCATCGCTCGGACCCCGCGAGCACACCCGCCTCGTCGGCGGCCGCCTCCGTGGCGCCCGCCACCCCCGTACCGATCGCGCAGGCACGCAGCGCCCCGGTCCGCCTCGCGCCGCCGGCGCTGCCGGCCGCCGGCGCGGTGTCGCCGCAGCCGATCACCGAGGATGATGCGCCACGTCTGGTCGGCAAGGACACGATCCCGAAGCTGCGCCTCGATCGCGGCCCGTCGCGCGGGCCCGTGGACGCGCCGGTCACGATCATCGTGTTCCAGGATCTGCTCTGCACGTACTGCGGCAAGGTGCTCGGCACCATCGATCAGCTGTGGGACGAGTACCCGGGCAAGCTGCGGCTCGTCGTCAAGCAGTTCCCGGTGCACACCGAGGCCCGGCTCGCCGCCGAGGCGTCGCTCGCGGCCGACGCGCAGGGCAAGTTCTGGGAGCTCCACGACCTCATGCTGGCGAACCAGGAGGATCTGTCGCGCGACGCGATCATCGCGTACGCGCAGCAGGCTGGCCTCGACGTCGCCGCACTGACGAGCGCGCTCGACCAGCACCGCTACGCG
>DAIRFU010000614.1:0-4313 GCA_036794935.1 Kofleriaceae bacterium
CGACCGAGCGCAGCAGCTTGATGTCATCGCAGAACGCCTGCTCGAGCGCCGGCTTGCCGATCGCGCTGCCGCCGAGCTTGATCACGCAGCGCGTCCCCGAGAACTTCGAGATGTACGACAGCGCCTCGACGATCAACTTGCGCTTGAAGCTCGGGCTGTAGTTGGTGAGCCGGTCGTCCTTGGCGAGCCCGCCGTCGGCCGTCTGCACGATCAGCGACGTGTAGTCGGCGTTGAGCTTGACGTAGTCGTAGCCGAGATCGCAGCCCCACGCGGTCGCGCGGCCGGCGCCGGCTCCGGGATGGAGCGGGTCGGGCTCCGCCTGACCCGCGGGATCGAGGCCGACCTCGATGCGGACCTCGGGCGCGCGCATCTTCGCGCGCAGCGCCGGCGCGTCGGTCAGCACGGGCTCGCGCGCGAACACCGGCACGCCCTGGATCGCGACCGTCGCGCGGTGCGGGTCGACCGCGAAACCCTGGGACCCCGCGCGGGCACCCACGGTGGCGAGCACGCGGCCCCAGTTCGGGTCGGCGCCGAAGATCGCCGCCTTGACGAGACTCGACGCCGCGATCGAGCGTGCGAGGTCGCGCGCGATCTCGTCCGACGGGGCGCCGGTCACCGACACCTCGAGCAGCCGCGTCGCGCCCTCGCCGTCCGACGCGATGTCGCGCGCGAGCTCGGTGCAGAGCGACGTCAGCGCGGCGGTGAACGCGGCGAGGTCCGGGCCCGGCGCCTCGATCGGCGGGTTCTGTGCGAGCCCGTTCGCGAGCGCGATCACCGTGTCGTTCGTGCTCATGTCGCCGTCGACGACGAGGCAGTGGAAGCTCGGCTCGATCGCGGCGCGCAGCGCCTGGTCGAGCAGCGCCGGCGCGATCGCGGCATCGGTGGTGACGATCGCGATCATGGTCGCGAGCTGCGGGGCGATCATCCCCGAGCCCTTCGCGATCGCCGAGATCGTGACCTCCTTGCCGCCGAGCGGCAGCGTGCGATACGCGAGCTTGGTGCGCGTGTCGGTCGTCAGGATCGCCTCGGCGGCGGGCTCGGGCGCGAGCGTCAGCGCACCGACGAGTGCGGGCACGGCAGCCGCGAGCTTGCCCGCGGGCAGTCGCACGCCGATCACGCCGGTCGAGGCCGCGAGCACCTCGTCGGCGGCGATCCCGAGCGCGCCGGCCACCGCGGTGCGCACCGCGACGACGTCGGCGACGCCCACCGGCCCGGTCATCGCGTTCGCGTTGCCGCTGTTGAGGATGACGGCGCGGATCGAGGCCGACGGCACGCGCGGCCGCGCATCGATGATCGGCGCGGCAGCAGCGAGGTTCTTCGTGAACACACCGGCGGCGACCGCGGGCACGTCGGAGACGACGAGCGCGACGTCGCGGCGCACCGGCTTGAGGCCCGCGTGCGCACCGGCGAACCGAAACCCGGTGGGTACCTTCATGGCTGGAAGCTCCGCAGGCCCGCGAGCCCGGCCTGCTCGGGCAGACCGAGCATCAGGTTGAGGTTCTGCACGGCCTGCCCGGCCGCGCCCTTGACGAGGTTGTCGATCGCCGCGATGACGACCAGCGCGCCGCCCTCGCCCGCCGTGACGCCGATGCGGCAGACGTTCGTGCCGACGACGTCGTGCAGCGCGACGTCCTCGGCCGACCGCGCGAGCGCGACGAACCGCTCGCCGCCGTACGCGCGGCGATACGCGCCCGCGACATCGAGCTCGCCGGCGAGCTGCACGTGGCAGGTCGCCAGGATCCCGCGCGCCACGGGCAGCAGGTGCGGCACGAACGTGACGTCGATCGGCCGGCCGGCGATCCCGCCGAGGCTCTGCTCGATCTCGGGCTCGTGCTGGTGCTTGCACACGCGATACGCGCGCACGTCGCCGGCGATCTCGGCGAACGAGAAGTCCTCGCTCGCCTTGCGGCCCGCGCCGGTCACGCCCGACATCGCATCGACGATGATGCGGCCCTGCAGCGCGCCCGTCACGAGCGGCGCGAGTGCGAGCTGGATTGCCGTCGCGTAGCAGCCCGGGTTCGCGACGAAGCGCGCCCCGGCGATGCGCTCGCGAAACAGCTCCGGCAGCCCGTACACCGCCGCCTCGAGCTCGCCGGCGTGGCCGTGCGAGAACCCGTAGTGGCGATCGTAGAGCGCGGCGTCCTTCAGGCGGAACGCGCCCGAGAGATCGAAAACCCGCGTCCCCTCGACCAGCGCCGGCACGAGTGCGTGCGAGGCGGCCGCCGGCGTCGCGAGCAGCACGGCGTCGCACTGCTTCGCCTGCTCCACCGCGGCGTCGACCGCGACGTATGAAAGCGCGCTCGCCACGCCGGTGCGCGCGGCGACCGACTCGTCGATCCACCGATCGCTCGACGCCACCGCGAGCTCGACCTCTGGATGCCCGGCGAGCAGGCGGGTCAGCTCGACGCCGCTGTAACCGGACGCGCCGATGACGGCAACACGTGCATGCATAAACTCCGCATGAATATGCACCGTCTATGCACGAATGCAAGACCGGCGTGCGAGATTGCCTCGCTGCGGCGCCGGCGCTCGACGCGGCGGCTCCCGCTGGCACGCACGATGCTCTACCCGTGAGCATGCTGGATGCCGAGACCGCGAAGGATCTGATCAAGCCTCACATGCGCGTCGTAGGCGAGGAAGGTGGCGAGGTCGCGACGGTCGATCAGATCGAGGGACACAGCTCGATCAAGCTCACCAAGGATGGCGCCGGTCAGCACCACTACATCCCGCTGGAGTGGGTCACCTCCGTCGACGACAAGGTCCATGTCGATCGCACGCGCGATCAGGCCATGCGCGAATGGACCACGTCACCGGTGAGCCCCTAGGAACCGCGATGAGCGGCGTGATGAGCACCAAGCTCGAGAACTCCGTCGATGCGACGCGTGGCCAGCCGCTCGCCGCGCGCGTGCTCGCCCGCAAGGACGAGCTCGAGGATGCACTCGCCGAGCTCGGGCCCTACGAGGCCGTCGAACGCCAGGCGATGGAGAACGCGCTCGCGACCGTGTATCTACTGATGACCGGTGACCTCGCGCACCCCGCCGACGTCGTCGCGCGCGACCTGAACCTGTGGCTCGAGCGCAACAAGCACCTCGGTCAGGAAATCACCCGCCGCAAGCAGGCGGCCCGGCTCGCGCGCCTGCAGGAACGCCACGCCGAGCCGCACCGACCAGCCGGCGGGTAGCGCCCGGCGAGCGATGGCGCGCGGTCGCCGTGCCGACGGTCAAGCACGCCGATTCGTTCCGTGGTCGCCTGCACTTCCTCCGTGGCGCTCGCAAGCCGGGCGGGGCGCGAACGCGACGTCCGCATCAACCGCTCGCGAGGGATCCATACTCCTGAAACAGCGAAGCCGGCATCGGCGTGTCGAGTCTCCAGACGATCCCGACGGGACGGCTTCCTTCGTGCCGCTGGTACCGCACCGGACCGAGATAGGCGAACGGCGATCCCTTGCGAGGCTGCACGAACAGGTGAATCGACCATCCCCGTGCGACGTGCTCGATATAGCGGCGCGCCGTCTCACTGTCAGCTGACACCGCGTTCTGCGTCTCCCAGTGGAACATCTCGCGGCTGATCGCGAAGTCGCGGTACCGCGTGGTCGGAGAGAACCCGCGGTCGGATTTATCGATCGTGACAAACAGCAGCTCGCGTCGTTCATCTTCGAATCGGAGCACACCCTGCTGCTGCGGAACCTTGCGGTCCTCGGTCCAATAGCCGGAGCCGGTCAGAATCTCCCGGCGCCCGTATTGCCGGTGGAGCACGAGTGGCCAGTCGGCGATCGGACGGGGCGATGGGGGCAGACTGACGCGATCGGAGAGAATCTCGATCACCTCTGCCAGTTCAGCGCGGGCCGCCGGCAGATCGCACAGCCAGGGGCCGACGCTGTCCGCCGACATCTTGCGTGCCGGTTCATGCTCGAGCTGGTACGCGAGCATGAGGTGCTCACGTCGCTCGACGGCGCTCTCGGCCGCACGTCCCGCCAGGAGTGCACGGACGCCGGCAAGCCGATCGGCATCATCGATGTGAAGGAGGTGTCGAGCTCGTCGACAAAGCTTCAGCTCGTTCTCGTTGACGGCGCGCTTCTCGATGCCAGCGTCGATGCGCAACTTGGTCCAGCTTCCACTGCGGTAGACGTCCTCTAGCTCACGACCGGTTTGGGCGAGGAAGGTCTCGAGGTTCACATCATGGTTCTGCGTGGCAACCGTGGCCGCTTCTGAGACCAGGCGGCGCCAGGTTGCCTCGACGGACGAGCGCAGCGAGCGCAGCACAACTTCGCGCGCTACCGCATCGAGGGAGACCGAGCAGCCACTGGGCAGGAA
>DAIRFU010000088.1:0-14885 GCA_036794935.1 Kofleriaceae bacterium
CCAGGTCGCGCTCGTCGCCGGGTTCGATCGCATCTGCGGTGACACGTTCTGCGGCGGCGACTACAGCGACCTGCGCTCGCTCGACTTCGTCTGCGCGGTGACGAAGTCGACAGGCAACGTGAAGGGCTGCGAGTGGGTGTTCGGCGGCAGCTACATGCTGGCCGGCCCATCGCTCGACGTCACCTCCAACACGTACCGCTGCCCGGTGACCGTCAAGGGTACGTTGAGCCAGCTGATCACGACGCTGACGAAGGACGAGACGACCCAGGCGATCGATCGCCCGCTCCCCGGCACGACCGCGAGCGCGTACGACGCACTGCTCGACTGTTTGCCCTGACGTGCCGGCGGTGCACCCGCGCTACGGCGCGCGCCACCGCAGTCCGACGAGAAGGCCGACTTCTTCGACGTGGCCGTCCGAGTCGGTGAACTGCGCGACACTCGCATCGCCGAGCAGCTCGAGCGCGAGTGGGCCCCACCGGACGAGCTCGCCGGTGATCGTCAGTCGCACGTACCTGCGATCGTCACGGAACGAGCCGAGCTCCGGGACGCGCGCGTGCAGGAGCGTGTATCCGAGCCCCAGGCCGAGGCGCAGCCGGTCCACCACCACCAGCTCGACGCGTGGACCGATATCCAGCTCGTAGTCTCGCTGGTCGTAGGTCACCTCAGGGTCGAACGGATCGTCGTAGGTGTCGTGCAGGTACGAGGCGCGCAGGCTCAGGCTCACGAGCCAGCGCGGTGTGACGAACAAGCCGCCTTCGAGCGCGAACGCGGGGCCCGGGCCGTTCGGCGCATCGTCGCTGAGGACATAGTCCGTGTGGTGGGCTCCGACGCGTACCGCGGCGGTCCAGCGTGGCCCGTCATGCGAGGGGGCGGGGAGGGGCTGTGCGAGAGCGGGTGTGGCGGTCAGTGCGACGAGCACGGCGGCGCAGCGCATCACCCATTACGTATCACACGGCGACCGCGTCGCTTCAAACTGTGGCTCGTGTGTTACCGTGGCCGGATGTGGAAATCCGTGCTGGTCTTGGGCGCGCTCGCAACCTCGCTTTCGGCCTGTGTCGGCAACGACACGCCGTCGGTGGAGATCACGTCGCCCGCCAGTGCTGCCGTGATCGATCACCTCGATCCGATCCCGATCGCGGTGACCGTGTTCGACGACGAGCTCGCGGACGTGACGCTGGAGGTCGATGGCGCGCCGGTGACGGCCGAGCTCGATCCGCCGTTTGCGTTCAACGGCGATTGCTCGGGCGGCTGCAGGGCCTCCATCATCTGGACCGCGGTCGAGGCGACCGAAGGGGCGCACGTCTTGACCGTCGTCGCCGAGGACGTGCACGGCCTTCGCGCCGAGGCGATGGTGAACCTCGAGCTCGCCGACACCCCGAGCGTGACGCTGCTCAACCCCGACTCCAGCGATCAGCTCGGCGTGGGTGTGATCAACGTCGCTGCCACGTTCACCGATCGCAGCGCGCTGACGGCCGAGCTCCGCGTCGATGGCGTGGTGGTGCCCGCGACGCTGACCGGCGAGTGCCGCGCCGGCTGCATGGTGACCTACGCGTGGGACACCACGGGCCTCGATGGCACGCACGATCTCGACCTCTCCGCCACCGACCCGTTCGGGCGCGTCGCCACCACCGCCACCACGGTGGAGCTGGGCGACATCCCCTATGCATCGTCGATCGAGATCACCGGAGAGAGCGACGGCTTCGGCGCGCTCGAGGTCGAGGTCCATCTGTTCGATGCCGACACGAACGAGTTCCTCGGCTGCTCCGGCCAGAGCAGTGGCCTCGAGGGCGTCGACAGCAGCAACGTCCGCTACGACGTCGTCGCCTGGTTCATCGACGCGTCCAGCGCGATGGTCCCGGCATCGGCGCTCGCCGGCCGCAACGTGCGTGTCGAGGTGACCGAGGACGACAACTTCCCGTGCCCGGGCTCGAACCTCGGCGAGGACGACCTCGTCGGCATCAGCGCGCCGGTGCCGGCCTCGGACCTCGCGACGTTGGCGCCGCTGGCGTTCGGGCGAGTCGTCTACCTCGCGCTCTCCGCCGGACGACCGTTCGAGCGGTAGTCGGCGGCCGCTCCGGCGACGCGCGCGCGGCGCCAGGCGTCGGGACTCTCACCCGTCCAGCGGCGAAACGCGCGATGAAACGTGCTGGGCTCGCTGTAGCCGAGCAGGAATGCGACCTCGTAAACCGCGAGCGCCGGATCGCGAAGCAGGTCGAGCGCGAGGTCGCGGCGCGTCTCCTCGAGCACGATCTGGTACGTGGTGCCGGCCTCATGGAGCCGGCGCGCCAGCGTGCGCGCGCTCGTGCCGAGCGTGCGGGCGACGGTGTTCTTGTCCGCGTTGCCGCGTGCGAGGCTGCTGCGCAGCTCGCTGCGCAACCGGGCGACGACCTCGGGCTCGACGGGCGCCGTGAGCCGGGCCTCGACGAGGCGCAGCAGCGGCATCTGTAGCGCCTGCTCGGCGCCCCGCACCGCCAGCGCGCGCGTCTCGGGATCGAGGACGAGGGCGTCGCGCTCCGCCTCGAACACGGGGGCGACCCCGAACAGCCCGGCGTGCTCGCGCGGATCGCCGAGGGGCGCGTGCCGAAACGTCACCGCGCGCGGGATCCAGCGCACGCCGCTGAGGTTCCGGCTGAGGACCACCCACAGACCGACCGCCGTCTCGATCGGATGCCCCAGCGCCGCCAGCTCGGGCGCGGCATCCACGACCACGGTCAGCGGATCCGGCAGCCGCCACCGGAGCGCGTCGGACAAGAAGCTCTGGTAGCGGATGAACGTCGCGAGTGCGTCCGCGAGCGTGCCGCAGTTCGCCAGCGCGTAGCCGAGCGCGCCGAGTGCCGCCGGCCTCATCCGCTGCAGCATGCCGAGCCCGATGTTGACGCCGGGGCGCCCCTCCGCGATCGCACGCCCGATCGCGACGTGCGCCTGCAGGGGCAGGGCGGCATCGCGGTCGAGCAGCGCCGCCTCGTCGAGCCCGGCGACCTCGAGCAGGGCGGCGCGATCGAGCCCGAGCGCGGCGCCGACCTGCAACAGGCCCTCGACGACGCCGCTGATCACGTGCAGCTCGCGAGCGGGCATGGATCGAGCCTAGCGCCGCCGGCGCCGTCGCTGGCCCGATTTCCCATGATTCTGGCCGCGGCGGCGAACGACGTGCGGAGCCGATGCGACTACAACGAACACGATGGATCTCGTCGTACCGACGCCCGAACAGGGAACCCTTGGCCTCCGCGCTCTCTACACGGTCGCCGCACTCGATGGCACGCCGACCCCCGAGGAGCGCAGCATCCTGCAAGCCGGCCAGCGCCTGTCGCATGCCGTCTGCGATCTCGAACGTCTCGAGACCATCGAGCCCGAGATGCTCGCGGCGGCGTTCCCGGAGGACGGGCAGCTGCGCTGGCAGCTCACCTGCGCCCTGGCGCTGATGAGCATGGCCGACCAGGATCCGAGCCCCGAGGAGGCCGCGCTCGTCGATCACTTCGCGCGCGCGCTCGGCGTCGACAACGACATGGTCGGCACCGTCCGCAAGCTCGCGCACGAGCACCTCACGCTCGCGCGTATCGACATCTACCGGCGGTTCTGGGGACGCGAACGCATCATGGAGAAGATCCGGCACGAGGGCTGGAGTGGTTTCCTCGAGACCGTGCGCGCGCTCCGCCGCAAGGAGGAGAACCCGGCGCTCACCGCGAAGTACCGCGCGCTCGGCGAGCTCCCCGAGGGCACCCTCGGCCGCGGCTACTTCGACTTCATCACCGAGAGTCAGTTCTCGTTTCCCGGCGAGCTCGGTCACGGCCCCGAGCTCATCGCCCAGCACGACCTCGCGCACGTGCTCGGCGGCTACGGCAGCTCCACGCTCGAGGAGATGGCGATCGCGTTCTTCTCCGCCGGGTTCCGGCGTGAGAACCCGATGACGTTCGTGCTGCTGTCGATGATGCAGCTCCACCTCGGCATCGCGACCATGCCCGGCCAGCCGGTGCACACGGGCGGACTCGACATGCGGATGTGTCTCGAGGCGCTCCAGCGTGGCGCGGCGATGACGTTCGATCTCTCGGGACCGTGGGACTACTGGGCCGTGATCGATCGACCGCTCGAGGAGCTGCGGCGCGAGTACGGGATCCAGCCGCGCAAGGAGCTCTCGCCGCCGGCGGCGTGACCCGCGCGAGTACGCTGCTCGACGCACGCGGCCGGGCCGCCGAGGACGTCGCGCGACGGCCCATCGGATGCACGGACGCTGCACATTCGAACCAGCGCGCTCGACGACTACTTCTACGTCGAGCGAATCCACGCAACCATCGCTGGTGCGATCCAGTCGGCCTTCTGCTTCGTGCGATTGGGGGGACTCGAACCCCCACGGTGTTACCCACTGGAACCTGAATCCAGCGCGTCTACCAATTCCGCCACAATCGCGATTGAGGGCGAACATTTGCCACAAGTGGCCGCCGAGCACAAGCCCCGAGAGGCGCCTGTGGGGGCCGGATCCGCACCCGTTTTCCGAGTGTGGGCAAGGAGTTGGTCGGCCGGTGCGCTTTACTCGCTTCGAGGGCTTCCGTACCATCAGGGGAAGCGGTTCTCGAGAGCTCGCGATGGCCAAGCTGATCGTCATTTCCGGGGAAGAACGGCAAGAGTTCGAGCTCGCCGCCTTCAATACGATCGGGCGTCATCCGGACAACACGATCCAGATCCTGGATCGCATCATCTCGAAGGAGCACGCGCAGATTCAGCGATCGGCGGATGGCCGGTTCATGCTGCGCGACCTGCGGTCGCTGAACGGGACGTTCTTGCGCGGCGAGCGGATCGCGGACCATTACCTGGCCGACGGCGACGAGTTCACGATGGGCTCGACGCGGATCGTGTTCGTCGACAAGCCGAAGGCGGACGACGCACTCCAGCGGGTGACGATCGCGCCGGGCCTGACCGAGAGCCACATCCGCGGCCGCATCCAGGCCAATACCGGCGATTTCATGCCGGAGCGGCAGATCGGCGACGAGAAGATCCTGCGCCGCGATTACGAGCGGTTGCGCATCGGCCACGAGCTGGCGCGCGCGGTGGGCAGCGAGCTCGACCTCGACAAGCTGCTGCCGAAGATCCTCGACAAGGCATTCGAGCTGGTCGGCGCCGACCGCGGGGTGATCCTGCTGGTCGACGAGAAGGGCGAGCTGGCACCGCGGTTCGTCAAGACGCGGTCGGGCAAGAGCGACCCCAACATCGTGCTGTCGAAGACGGTGATGGCCGAGGTCACGAGCAACAAGGCGGCGGTGCTGTCGAGCGACGCCACGATGGACGCGCGGTTCTCCGGCGCGCACTCGATCATCATGCAGGGCATCCGGTCGACGATGACCCTGCCATTGCTGTACGCGAACGAGCTGCTCGGCATCATGCACCTCGACTCGCTGTTCACGTCGAACGCGTTCACCGAGAAGGACCTGCAGATCTGCACCGGCATGGCGCAGCAGGCCGCGATCTCGATCCAGAACGCGCGCCTGGCGAGCCGCATCGAGCGCGAGGCGCAGACGCGCGCGCAGATCAGCCGGCTGATTCCGCCCAGCGTCGTGGAGCAGGTGGTCAAGGGCGAGCTGACGATCGAGAAGGGCGGCCGGCTCACCGAGTGCACGATGCTGTTCTCGGATATCCGCGGCTTCACGACGATGTCGGATGGCCGGCCGGCGCAGGAGATCGTCAACACCTTGAACGAGTACTTCGAGGTGATGGTCGACATCCTGTTCAAGTACAGCGGCACGCTCGACAAGTTCGTCGGCGACGAGATCATTGGCCTGTTCGGCACGCCGATCGCGATCGAGGACGCGCCATTCAAGGCGGTGGCGTGCGCGATCGCGATGCTGCAGGGACTCGAGGAGTTCAACCGCACGCGCGCCGCGGAGAATCAGGCGCCGATCCGGATCGGCATCGGTATCAATACGGGCAACGTGATTACCGGCTCGATCGGCTCGACGCGCGCCTTGCAGTACACCGCGATCGGAGACGCGATGAACGTCGCCTCGCGCCTCGTCAATGTCGCGGCGTCGGGCGAGATCATCATCTCGGAGAACACGTATCGCCACGTCGCCGGGCGGGTCGAGGCGACGCAGCTGCCGCCGGTCAAGGTCAAGGGCAAGGCCGAGGAGCTCAAGGTGTATCGCGTCACCGGCCTGCGGAACCTGGTGACGCCGGTGCCGAGCGCGAGCGAGTGGTCCGGCCCGACGAACGGCTGAGTACCTCAGTCGGTCGCGACCGAGCCACTCGAGGGCGGCACGGTCACGCGAGCCGGCTCGTCGGCGACAGGCGGTAGATCCGCGTGGCCCGATGCGACCGGCTCGCCGAAGCGGCGTGCGTTCTCGGCGATCGCCGCGTTCGCGAAGCGGCGGACGTCGAGCAGGAAGTCCTGCGCGAGATCGGGCGCGAACTTGCTGACCGCGTTGGACGCGAGCTGCGCGAGCTTGTCGTCGGTGCGCCACTGGTTCGAGCGCTTGGTCGCCAGGATCGCCCGCCGCGTCGTGAACATGAGCAGGCCGGTCTTGACGTCGAACATGGTGGCCTCGATGTAGCCGTAGACCTCGTGCTGCTGGCCGGGCAAGAAGAGCGCGCCGATCACGGTCGCGTAGCCCCACGCCCACGGGTTCAGGTGGTGCTTGCGCGCGAGCACCTCGCGGTAGAGGACGATGTAGCGCAGGCGGTAGCGCGCGGCGGCCTCGCGCAGCGCCTCCATGCCGAGCGCGCCCGACGGGATGGGCATCATCTCGGTGACGAGCGAGAACGCGGCGTCCTTGCGCAGCCGGGCGACGAGCGGTGACACGCCGGCGGGGACGCGTTCGTAGTCGGGGCTGGGGCCGCGCCAGTCGGTGGCGGTGATGATCGGCAAGATGCCGACGCGCGACGGCAGATCGAGCTCGATCGGTGACGCGAGGATCTTCTGCAGCGCCTCTTCGGAGAGCTGACCACTCGGATCGCGCGCGAACACGGAGCGATCGAGCGGCGGCGGCGCGGCCGCGGGAGCCATCGAGGTGGCTGCCATCGGCGCCGAGGCCATCTTGTTGTGACCGGCGGCGCACGCCGAGGACAAGGCGATCAGGAGAACGAGAGCAGTTCGGGTCATATGCGCAAGCAACGCGCGCTCGCCGGCGGGCTTACGCATTCCTGCTGCGGAATCCGCAGGGACACCTGCAGGCTTCGCAGGACCACGTGGCGCGGTGGCAACGAGCACGGGCACTTAGCGGCGGCACGCGGGTCGCACTAGGCAGCGCGCAGGAGGAACGATTCAATGAAGAAGATCAAGCTCGCGTTCGTGCTGTGTGGCGTGCTCGCCGGTGGTGTTGCGATGGCCGCCCCGCGGCTCGACCGCAACGGCGACGGCTCGGTGTCGGCCCAGGAGAAGACCGAGGCTCGTGCCCAGTTCAAGCAGCACCGCTTCGAGATGAAGCAGAAGATGCTGGCGGAGTTCGACGCCAACGGCGACGGCAAGCTCGATGACGCCGAGCGCACCGCGATGCGAGAGACGCGCGCGATCGCGGCGTTCAAGAAGCTCGACACCAACGGCAACGGCCAGATCTCGCTCGACGAGTTCAAGCAGGGCAAGCGCTTCATGCAGCACCACCGGAGGGGCGCGCGCCACGGCCGCATGAACGTCCGTTAGCGTATGCTGCCGTCATGGTGCGCCGCGTACCGCCTCTCGCCATCGCGATCGTGCTGGTCGCGGCCGGCCTCGTCGCGACGGCGTGGTCGACCCGCAGCGCGGTGAACGACGCGTTCGAGGCGGTGCGCGATGGCCAGGCATTTGCGGTGCAGCAGACGGTGCGCGTCGACCTCGCAGACCTCGGCGGACCGCCCAGCGCCGAGGAGCTCGCCGCGATCCTCGAGGATCATGCCGATGAGGGCCTGGCGTACCTGGCGATGCTCGACGGCCGCGGCCGGGTCCGCGTGTCGGCGGGCACGGCGACCATGGAGCGGCTCGGCCGGCGCGGCCGGGGCGGGCTCCGCGTCGATGACGCGGGAGATCGCGTGCGGCTCGAGACGCGGCAGGCGTTTCGCCGGGCGTGGGGGCCGGGCAGAGGCGCGCTGTGGGTCGCGATGGAGATCACGCCACCGAAGGCGAAGCTGTTGCGCGGCGCCGCGGGGCGCACGCTCGCGATCGGAGCGCTCGGCGCACTCGTGCTGCTCGGCGTCGCGCTGTGGCTCGTTCGCGCGGAGCTGATGCAGCGGGCGCGCGAACGCGAGCGCGAACGCGAGCGGCGGCTGGCCAGCCTCGGCGAGATGTCGGCGGTGCTCGCGCACGAGATCCGGAACCCGCTCGCGTCACTCAAGGGCAACGCGCAGCTGCTCGCGGCGAGCCTGCCCGAAGGCGAGAAGCCGCGCGCGAAGGCCGAGCGCGTCGTCGACGAGGCGGTGCGACTCGAGAAGCTGACCCAGGACCTGCTCGCATTCGTGCGCACCGGCGAGCTCGCGCGCACCGAGGTCGCGCCCGGGCCGCTCGCACGCGAGGTGGCGGCGGGGTTCGAAGGCGTCGAGGTCGACGACGCGGACGCGCCGGCGAGCTGGTCGCTGGATGCCACGCGCATCCGCGAGGTGCTGGTCAACCTGGTCGATAACGCGGTCGCGGCCGGGCCGCCGGTGCGGGTGCGGGTGGCCAGGCAGGCGCGCGCGCTCGTCATCGAGGTCAGCGACGGCGGCCCGGGCGTCGATCCCGAGGACCGCGAGCGCATCTTCGAGCCGTTCTTCACCGGCAAGACGCGCGGTACGGGCCTTGGCCTCGCGATCACGCGGCGTATTGTCGAGCTCCATCACGGCACCATCCGGGTCGACGACGCGGCCGCTGGTGGGGCACGATTCCACATCGAGATCCCACATGGCGCGCATCCTGGTCGCTGACGACGAGCCCGGCCTCCGCGAGTTCATCACCGATGCACTCGAGCTGGATGGTCACGTGATCGTGCCCGCACCCGACGGCCGGGCGGCCGCGAAGCTGCTCGACGAGCGCGGCTTCGATCTGGTGATCACCGATCTCAAGATGCCCGGCCTCGACGGGATGGCGATCCTGCGCAAGGTGCGCGCCGAGCAGCCCGAGACCGAGGTGATCGTGATGACCGCGCACGGGACGGTCGACAACGCGGTCGAGGCGATGAAGCTCGGCGCGTTCGAGTACCTCCAGAAGCCACTGAGCGGCCCCGACGAGCTGCGCCTGCTCGTCGCCCGGGCGGCCGAGCGCCGCGGGTTGCGCGACCGGCTCGACGGTGTCGCCGCGCTGCACGCCGAGCCGGCGGGCGTGCCCCTGACGTACGGCGATCCCGTCATGAAGCCGGTGGTCGACGCGATCGACAAGGTCGCGCGCACGGCCGCCACGGTCCTCCTGCTCGGCGAGAGTGGCACCGGCAAGGAGGTCGCCGCGCGCGCACTCCACGCACTCGGTCCGCGCGCGACGAAGCCGTTCATGGCGATCAACTGCGCGGCGCTCAGCGAGCAGCTACTCGAGAGCGAGCTGTTCGGCCACGAGAAGGGCGCGTTCACCGGCGCGACCGAGCGCAAGCGCGGCCGGCTCGAGCTCGCCGATGGCGGCACGTTCTTCCTCGACGAGGTCGGCGAGCTCAAGCTCGAGTTGCAGGCCAAGCTCCTGCGAGTGCTCCAGGAGCGCCGATTCGAGCGCGTCGGCGGCAGTCGCACGCTCGAGGTCGACGTGCGGTGGATCGCGGCGACCAACCGCGATCTGCGCACGATGATCGACGCCGGTACGTTCCGCGAGGATCTCTACCATCGGCTCGCCGTGTTCCCGATCAAGCTGCCGCCGCTGCGCGAGCGCAAAGCAGATCTGCTACCGATCGCGCGGAGCCTGCTCGCGCGGATCGCCGCCGATCAGAAGCGCACGGTGCCGGTGCTGGCCAAGGCCGCCGAACAGCGGATCGTCGCGGCGAGCTGGCGAGGGAACGTGCGCGAGCTCGCGAACGCGCTCGAGCGCGCCACGATCCTCGCCGACGGCGACGTGATCGAGCCCGACCACCTGTGGATCGACGAGCCGGCGGCCGGTCCCCGTGGAGCGGCGCCGGGCGGCGCGATCCGGCCGCTCGTCGAGCTCGAGCGCGAGGCGATCCTCGCTGCGCTCGCCTCCGTCGATGGCAATCGCCGGCGCGCCGCGGAGCTGCTCGGCATCGGCGAGCGCACGCTCTACGACAAGCTCAAGAAGTACGGCGTCGACTGAGCCGGCGCGGTCAGGCCGCGCATTCCTCGTCGGGCCACCACACGTAGCGGCAGCTGCCGCACACGCGGGTCTCGGGGTGATCGTGCCGGAAGATCGCGCGATCCGGATCGTCGGGCCACAGATAGCGGGTCGTCTCGGGATGCCCGCACTGCGGGCAGGGGACGGTATCGCGCGGCAGCGACGGGGCGACGGCGGGCTGATGCATGGCTGACTCCTCGCACTCACGCGGCGTGCGCCGCAGACGACTGCGGCTGGCCCAGGCGCAGGGCGCGAAAGGCCCGCTGCGCGGCGTTGATGATCTGATCGGCGATCCCGTGGTGGTGCGCCACCTCGTCGAGGGTCGCGCCGAGCTGCTGCCAGCGCGCGCCGAGCGGGCTCGACGCCACGAGGTAGTTGCCGGCGATCGTCATCTCGCGCGGCATACGGCGCACCAGGTGCCGCTGGAGCATGCCGTTCATCCGGCGGCCACGCTCGACGACGTACATCCAGCCGAGCGCCTGCTCGATGCCGTAGAACGGCGCGGGCGCGGGCTCCGTGACCACCATGCCGAGCGCGCGCAGGTCGGACACGAGAAAGCCGGTGCGCAGCCGGCGATCGAGATCGATCACCCGGTCGAGGCCGGGCGTCTGCCGCCAGCGCGCCTCGATCGGCGCCTCGAACGCGAACGTGCGCGCGAGGTAGTCGAGGTAACGCTCGCGGCACCCGTTGGCGCCGAGCAACGACAGGCGGACCGCATCGCCGACGACGTGATGGCCGCGCGTCGCATAGTCGAGCTGCCGCAGCATCCACGAAGAGCCGTGCATGCTGCACGTTCGTGCAACGCACATGCCCGCATCAGCGGGAGCGGCGCGCGGCGGCGTGCTCGCGGGTGAGGTCGAGCTTCGCGAATGCCGCCCGCACCTTGCCGTCCTCGCCGCAGCGCTGCATCGCCGGCATCATCTTCTTCACGCCCGCGAACATGTGCTCCTGCGCGCTCTGCGGCAGCTTCTTGCCGTGCGCGTGGGCGTCGCGTGCGATGTCGATCGCGTGCCGGTTCGCGGCGATCACGCGGTTGACGTCGTCCGCCATCTCCTTGCAGGGCGCCGACGACGCCTTGACCACCGTCGTGACCAGCTTGTCGAAGAACGCGAGCCAGGTCGCGGTGTCGCGCTTGCTCATCTCGGGCGCCGGCGCATCATCGGCGTTCGCGATACCGACCGCCGTGGCGCAGACGCCGGCGAGGAGGATGAAGGCGAGCAGCGTACGCAGCATGACGTACCCGAGAGCACGGCTCATGCCACGACCGAGACGTTCTCGATCTCGCGGGCGATCCGCGGCAACGCATGGTCGTGAATCGGGCCAACGCGATCGCGCAGGCTCGACGCCGGCGCGCGGGCGAGCACGGCCTGCACCTCGCCGACGATCGCGAGCGCGATCTCGTGCGGTGTCTCGGCGCCGAGCTCGAGGCCGACAGGCGCGTGCAGGCGCGCGTCCTCGACCGCTGCCTGGCCGAGCGCGTCGAGCATGCGCGCCGTCCGCGCGCGCGGGCCGAGCACGCCGATGTAGCTCGCGCGGGTGGCGAGCAGCATGCCGGTGGTGCGGCGATCGAGGTCGTAGTCGTGGTTCATCACGATCGCGACGGCGCGGTCGCACGCGTCGATCCGCGCGGCGAGATCGGCGGGCGCACCGACGAGGATCTCGTCGGCCTGGCTGAACCGCTGGCGCGTCGCGACTCGTACGTGCTCGGCGCACACCGTGACGTCCCAGCCGAGGCTGCGTGCGAGCTGGACGACTGGCACCGCATCGTGGCCGGTCCCGAACACGAAGACCCGGGGCGGCGGCACGATGGCCTCGACGAACACGTCGATGCTGCCGCCCTCGGACGTGTACGTGCGATGCGCGGACTCGCCGCTGGCGGCCGCGGCGTGCGCGTCGGCGAGCATCGGGGCGCGCAGCACGGGGTCGGCGATCGCGTCTGCGACCGGCTCGGCGTCGCCGCGCACCGCGACCCGGGTGCCTACCTCGATGTCGGCGATCGCCGACCGGATCACCGTCACGATCGCGCCGCGCTGCTGGCGCTGGATGCACTCCGACGCGAGCTCGAGCGGATCGAGACGGCCCGGCGTGCCGGCGCGCTCGAGCATGACCTCGACGACGCCGTCGCAGCCGAGCCCGAATGCCGAGCGGATATCCTCATCGTCGGCGTCCTCGGGCACGCGCGAGTCGTACGTGACGACCACCGGCGTGCCTCCCTCGGTCCGCCACCAGGCCTTCTTCGCGATGTCGCCCTCGAGGCAGCCGCCGCTGACCGAGCCGGTGATCCAGCGAAACTGGGTGAGCAGCATGCGCGCGCCGGGCCGGCGATACGCCGAGCCGTGGACGCGGACGACGGTCGCGATCAGGTGTGGCTCGCCCTGGCGGCGAAGCCGTGCGGCGGCGTCGATGATCTGGCGTTCCACCATGGTCCTTTACAGCTTGATGATGCGGATGCGGTTGTACGGCATGTCCTCGCCGCGGTTGCCGTCGGCGATGTAGACCGTGTTGCCGTCCGGGGCGACGCACACGCCCTCGAGCCCGTAGAACTGCGCATCGAGCGCGGTCTCGCTGTCCTTCACCCCGCCCATGCCGGTGCCGGCGAGCGTCGTGATGTTCGCACCGTCGGCGCTGATCCGGCGGACGCGAAAGTTGTCCGTATCGGTGAGGAGCAGGTCGCCGTTGTCCGCGATCGCGAGGCCCTGCGGGTGGTTGAACTTCGCGCCGGCCATGCCGCCGTCGGCGAAGCCCGCGGTGCTTCCGCCGAGCGTGGCCACCGCGCCGTCGAGGCCGACCACGCGGATCCGGTTGTTGTTCCAGTCGGCGATCACGAGCTTGCCGTCATCGCGCTGCACGATGCCGTACGGCTGGTCGAACATCGCGGCGGGGCCGGTCGCGTCGGCGAAGCCCTTCGCGTCGTACGTGCCGGCGAGCGGCGTCATCGCGCGCGTGCTCGGGTCGAAGATCTGGATCACGTGGTGCGCGTAGTCGGCGACCGCGAGGCGGCCATCGCTGAGCGCCGCGAGTCCGCGCGGGCGGCCGATCTGATCGGCGAGGCAGGTCGCGGTCTTCGCGCCGACGTCGACCTGCCAGATCGCGCCGGAGCGCTGCAGGTTGTTCTCCGCCGGGTCGTGCTGACCGTTGCAGTCGTTGTCGGTGCCGACGTAGAGCGTGTCGCCGACGAACGCGAGACCGAACGGGCGCGAGAAGCCTTGCTTCGAGATCACGGTGCCCGCGTTGCCGTTGCCGTCGACGACGCGCAGCTTGCCGTTGTCGAAGTCGGCGACGTAGACGTTGCCGTCGGGGCCGACCGCGCAGCTCACCGGGTTGTTGAACAGGTTGACCTGGCGGTTGCCGTCGAGATAGCCGGGGTCCGACCAGCCTGCGAGCGTGCTGACGCCCTTCTCCGTGACCGGCGGGCGGTCTCCACCCGGGTCCACACCGCCGTCGCCCGTCACATCATCATCGCCGCCGCCGTTCGTCGCGCAACCGACGAGCGCCGCGAGGCCAAGAGAAAGTACGAGTTTCGTTCTCAGCATGGCGAAGCAAAGGAGCAAGAAGCTTGCCGATGGAAAAACGACGCGTCCGCGGGCAGTTCTCGACGACGATCGCGTGCGCGCACGCGCGGTGGGCAACCGGTGATCCGCACGCGTCGGCCGGCGGCGTGAGGCGGCTTTCAAAAAGCGAACGCACGGTGCGCGCTGGGCACATCGTGCGTTCTCCACGACCAACCTTCACACCCGGTTCAGCGCGCCATGTACAGGCGTTGCCGTCCCGGAATCAGATCGAGTGACGCGAGGTGATCGTGCAGCTGCGATGCCGTCAGCTTTGCGAGGTCGCGTGGGATCTCGTCGATGACGAGCCCGTTGCGCCGCAGCACGCCGTTCGCCTTGCGCAGCTCGCCGAGCATCTTCGGGCTCGCCACCACGATCAGATGACCGTACGCCTCGGCACGGAGCAGCTTGTCGACCTCCTCGACGATCTCCTTGGCGAACTTGGTGTCCATCATGCCGATGTGGTCGTCGCGATGATCATCCTTCGTCGAGCCCGGTACGTGCGATGGGCCCGGCCGGCCGGGGGCCGCGTTCGGTGGCCGGGTCTCGCTGAACAGCTCGCTCGAGCGCAGCCGGCGCCCCGGGTTGACGAGGTCGTGGACCTCCTTGAGCTGGTCCGCCGGCGCGGCGTCTTCCTGGTACGTGTAGAGGCGCGCGCGGGCCGCGTCGATGATGGCGATGCAAGCACGTTTCATGAAAGCCCTCCTGGAGACGTCGTGGTGAGAACGTTGGGAGGTGGCACGGAGGCATGGGCGCGGGTCGACGGGCGAACGACCGACCGTTCGATCTGCGCATCGGCGAGCTTGCGATTCGGCACGATCACGTACGAGCCCGCGCCGGTGCGAATGCGCGTCGAGTACAGTCCGAGCGATTCGATGTCACCGACCACGCCGCTGTCGAGCCGCACCGTGTCGCCCTCGCGAATGCCGTGGTCGCCGAGGATCGCGTAGGCGGCGAGCACGTTCTCGAGCGGGCGATGCGATGCCAGCGCGAGCGCCGCGCCGACAATCGCGAGCAGCACGAGTAGCGGGCCCACCGAGTAGCCGAGGCGCGCGAGGATCATCACGGCGATCAACACGCCGAGCACGATCTTCGCGATCCGGCGGGCGAGCGGTAGCAATGCCTGTGACGCGCGCTGGTTCGTG
>DAIRFU010000089.1:0-14857 GCA_036794935.1 Kofleriaceae bacterium
CCCTGCTCGCCGACCGCGGCGAGCGCGTGCAGAACGATCACGTCGCGCTGCGTAAGTAAGGGCTGACGAGCATAGGCATCGAAGCGCTCGCGCGCACGTTCGAGGCGCTCGGCTGGACCGCACGAGAGCGCTATCGTTTCGACGACAAGAAGCTGGTCGCGCGCTACTGGCAGCACGCCGATCCCGAGCTGCCGAAGGTGTTCATCAGCGAGCTGTGCGTCGCCGAGCTGAGCGCGGCGGCAAACCAGATCATCGAGCGGCTGGTCGCGCAGCTGCCGGCCGGCTTCGGCGAGCGAGCCGACCTGCCGTGGGCGGGCCGCCCGTGGCGCGTGCGGCGCGCCGAGTACGACTCGCTGCTGCTCGAGAGCGAGTATGCGGCGTGGGTCGCGGCGTTCGGCTTCCGCGTCAACCACTTCACGGTGCTCGTCAACGCGCTGACCACGTTCCCGGACCTGCCGTCGCTCAACGCGTTCTTGCAGGACCACGGCTTCACGCTCAACGAGGCGGGTGGCGCGATCAAGGGCACGCCGGCGCAGCGGCTCGAGCAGTCGTCGACGCGCGCCGACTCGATCGAGGTCGAGCTCGCCGGCGAGCGCCTGCGCGTGCCGTCCTGCTACTACGAGTTCGCGCGGCGCTATCCGCAGCCCGACGGCGAGCTGTTCCACGGATTCGTGCCGGCCTCGGCCGACAAGATCTTCGAGTCGACCGACGCCCGTCAGCCGGTCAGCGACGAGAAGTAGTCGTTGAGCTCGAGCAGGATGTCGACGTCGACGCCGACGAACTGGATCCCCATGCCATCGCGCTCGCGTGCCCAGCGCACGATCGCGGGCAGCGTGAAGACCTGATCGCTGGTCGGTAGCGACAGCTCGACGGTCATCGCGGTGCCGACCGGCTGGACGTCGGCGGCCGTGATGAACGCGCCACCGACGCCGATGTCGCGCGTCTGGGCCGCGATCCAGCCCGGATGGAGCGTCGTGCGGTAGCGCAGTGGCAGCACGCGGCCAGGCCGTGCCTTGCCACGAAAGTACTGGCGTCGCTCGTGGCGCTGCCCGTCCATTCCCTAGGAGATCATAGCTGATTGTTTGAGCACACAGGGCTTTACCCGACGGTGCGACCTCGGTACGGTCCCCAGCCGAAACGTGAAGGTGCATCTGATCGGCATCGGCGGCACGGGAATGGGCGCCGTGGCGGGGCTACTTGCGGCCGCAGGCCACGACGTCCGTGGCTCCGATGCCGCGGTGTATCCGCCGATGAGCGAGCAGCTCAAGGCGCTCGGCGTCCCGGTGATGATGCCATACGCGGCCGAGAACCTCGACTGGGGCCCCGAGCTCGTCGTCGTCGGCAACGTGCACGGCAAGGATCACGTCGAGGTCCGCGCGGCGCAGGAGCGCAAGATCGCGCTGACGTCGTTTCCGGCGCTACTCGGCGAGCGGCTGCTCGACGACAAGCACTCGATCGTCGTCGCCGGCACGCACGGCAAGACGACGACCACCTCGCTGCTCGCGCACATCCTCGAGCAGGCGGGCCGCGATCCGTCGCTGTTCGTCGGCGGCGTGCCGGTCGCGCTCGGCCAGGGCTGGCGGCTCGGCAGCGGCCCCGAGTTCGTGATCGAGGGCGACGAGTACGACACCGCGTTCTTCGACAAGGGACCCAAGTTCGCGCACTACCGGCCGCGCACCGCGATCCTGACCAGCATCGAGCTCGATCACGTCGACATCTTCCCGTCGTTCGATGCGGTGCGCGACACGTTCAAGAAGCTCGTGTCGCTGATGCCGGCGGACGGTCTGCTCGTCGTGTACGCCGAGTCGGCGGATGCGCGCTCGGTCGCCAAGGGCGCCGCGTGCCAGGTCGAGCAATACTGCGTGCTCGGCGATGGCGGCGAGGGGTTCGAGATCGACACCGACGGCGGCCTGCCCGAGGACATCACGTGGTGGGCGCGCAACCTCGAGATCGGCAAGTCCGGCCGCATCGCGTTCGACGTCTACCACCGCGGCGAGCGCATCGGCCCCGCTGGCCGAAGTGAATTCGGCCAGCTCCATCTCGGGAGATTCGAGACCCTGCTGGTCGGTCGCCACAACGTCGGCAACTGCGTGGCGGCGATCGCGGTCGCGCACGCGCGCGGCGTCTCGATCGCGGACATCCAGCGCGGTGTCGCGAGCTTCGCGGGCGTGCGCCGGCGCCAGGAGCTGCGCGGAATCGCGGGTGGCGTCACCGTGCTCGACGACTACGCGCACCACCCGACCGCGGTGCGCGAGACGCTCAAGGCGCTGCGCAAGCGGTTCCCCAAGCGCCGGCTGATCGCGGTGTACGAGCCGCGCTCGGCGACGAGCCGGCGCAAGACGTTCCAGGCCGAGTTCGCCGACGCGTTCTCGCATGCGGACGAGGTGATCGTCGGCCGGCTGTTCGATCCGACGAAGATCCCCGTCGAGGATCGCTTCGATCCCGAGAAGCTCGCGCTCGATCTGCACCGCAGCGGCACGAAGGCGAGCTACACGCCCGAGGTCGCCGCGATCGTCAAGCAGGTCGCCGAGAGTGCGGCGCCGGGTGACGTCGTCTGCGTGCTGTCGAGCGGCAGCTTCGAGGGTCTCCACGACAAGCTGCTCGACGAGATCGGCGACCCGCTCAAGCCGGCGCGCCGCGGTGACATGGCCGCGGTCCGCAAGCTGCTCGAGAAGGTCGGCCTCGCCGGCGAGCCGGCGCGCGACGAGCAGTTCCCCGCGTTCTACGAGCTGACGAACGAGCAGGGCATGGTCGGCAGCGTCGCGCTCGACGTGCTCGGCGATGACGCCATCCTGCGCGCGCTCGCGGTCGATCCGGACTGCCGCGGTGCCGGCTACGGCTGGATGCTCGCCGACATGGCGGTCAGCCAGGCGCGCTGGCGCGGCGTGCGCCGCATCTATCTGCTGACCGAGAGCGCGAGTGACTTCTTCGCGGCGAAGTTCGGGTTCCGCGTCGTCGATCGCTCGACGCTGTCCAAGCAGGTCGCCGCCAGCGAGACGTTCACCTCGCCCAAGGGCGCGGGCCTCGTCGCGATGCGTCTCGACCTGTGAGCGAGCGCGAACGCGGCGAGCTGCTCGAGATCGCGCGCGGCGCGGCGCGGGCGGCGAGCGACCTGTTGCGCGAGGCGCGCCCGCAGCACATCCGCGGTAAGTCGAACCCGCGCGACCTCGTCACCGAGTGGGACCTGCGCAGTGAGGAGACGATCCGCGGCGTGCTCGCCGAGTCGGGCATCCCGGTGCTCGGCGAGGAGCAGGGCGGTGCTACCGCCGGCCGTTCGCGCTGGATCGTCGATCCGATCGACGGCACGGTGAACTTCACACACGGCCTGCCGCTGTGGTGCGTGTCGATCGCGCTCGAGCAGGACGGCGAGCTGACGGTCGGCGTGGTCGCGGCGCCGCTGCTCGGCTGGTGGTTCGAGGCGGCGCGTGGCGGCGGTGCGCGCGACGGCAACGGAGCGCCGCTTCGCGTGAGCGAATGCGCCTCGCTCGATCGAGCGCTGCTCGCGACTGGATTTCCGTACGACCTGACGAAAGGGGACAACTTCGCCGAGTGGGAGCACTTCATGCGTGCCGCAGCTTGCCGGCGACTCGGCTCCGCCGCGCTCGATCTTTGCCTGGTCGCGTGCGGCTGGTTCGATGGCTACTGGGAGCGGAACCTGGGAGCATGGGACATCGCCGCGGGAGCGCTGATCGTCGTCGAGGCGGGGGGCAGCGTGACAAACCCACACGGCGGGCCGTTCGATCCGCACTCCGGTGAAGCGGTGGCGTCGAACGGTGCTATTCATCGGGAGCTCGTCTCCGAGCTCGGAAGGGTGCGCTCATGACCAAGCTCGTCGCGATCGCGATCATGATGGCGGCTGTCGCCGCTGCCCAGGCGGCGCCGAAGCAGCGCAAGGCGAAGCCCGCGGACGCCCCGATCGATCCGTACGCGGAGAGCGCGCCCGTGGATCCATACGCGAAGCCGGCGAAGCCCGCGAAGCCCGCGAAGCCCGCGAAGCGCCGGACGACTCCGGCGACGCCCGCGACGGCACCGGCGAAGCCCGCGACGGCTCCGGCGAAGCCCGAAGATCCGTACGCGGCGCCGACGCCGGACAAGAACACGCCGCCGCAGATCCCGTCGCGCGTCGGCCTGTCGGATCTCACGGTGGTGCAGGGCCTGCTCGCGGTGCAGCGGCTCGACGGCTGGCTGCTCTACGATCGCGATGGCTCGAACCCGATCGCGGTGAGGCTGGTCAAGCCGGATGGCAGCCCGCAGCGCCCGTGGTTCTACCTGATCCCCGCGCGCGGCGAGCCGGTCGCGTTGATGCATACCTCCGAGGCGCGCAACTTCGAGCACCTCGCCGGCAAGAAGCTGACGTACATCGGCTACCGCGATCTCGCGAAGCAGATGCGCGCGATGCTCAAGGGCATGCACTCGGTCGCGATCGAGTACTCGCCGAAGGCAGCGGTGCCGAACGTCTCGCGTGTCGATGCGGGCACCGTCGAGAACATCCGCGCCGCCGGCGTGCGCGTGCGGTCGAGCGAGACGCTCGTCCAGTACACGAAGGCGATCTGGGGCGATGCCGGCCGCACCGCGCACTACGTCGCGGTCCATCACGTCGTCGAGCTGCGCAAGGAGGCGCTCGCGTTCGTCGCCAAGCGGCTGCGCGCGCGCCAGCCGGTGAGCGAATACGACGTCCAGCAGCAGCTCATCCACAACATGACGATGCGCGGCCTCGTCGGCCCGCCGCCGGTCGTCGCGGCCGGCGTCAACACCGCCGATCCGTACTACGTGCCGACCGCCGCGAAGACCGCGCCGATCAAGGTCGGCGACGTGATCGTGATCGGCATCGCCGGCAAGATCGACAAGCCCGATGGCATCTATGCCGCGCAGACGTGGGTCGCGGTCGCCGACAAGACCGTGCCCGATCGGGTCGCGAAGGCGTTCGAGACCGCGAGCCTCGCGCGCGATCAGGCGCTCGTGCTCATCACTGACCGTAGCCGCAAGCACCGCCCGGTCACCGGCGCCGAGGTCGACCAGGCGACGCGTGCGTTCATGAAGAAGGCCGGCGTCGCGAGCCAGGTCATGCACCGCACCGGCCACTCGATCGACAACGATCTCCAGGGTGGCGGCGCCGACCTCGACGACTTCGAGGTCCGCGACACGCGCATCCTCACGCCGGGCACCGGCTTCACCGTCGGTCCGGGCCTGTACTGGCCCGGCCAGTTCGGCGTGCGCACCGAGATCTCGGTCTACCTGTCGCCGACCGGCCCCGAGGTCACCACGCCGGCGCAGGACTACGTCGAACCGATCCTGAAGTAGCCGCGATGGTCGCCGACGTCTCCGCGCTGATCCTCGCCGGCGGCAAGGCCACGCGGTTCGGCGGGATCGCGAAGCACGAGCTCGTGGTCGACGGCGAGACGATCTTCACGCGCCAGGTCGCCGTGCTCGCCCCGCGCGTCGCCGAGATCCTCGTGTCGTCGCCGCGCGACCTCGCCGGCTATCGCACCGTGCGCGACGCGGTCGCCGACGTCGGCCCGCTCGCCGGCATCGCGGCCGGTCTCGCGGCATGCCGAACACCGTGGTTGGTGGTCGTGGCCGGTGACATGCCGTACCTCACGGGACGGCTGATCGATCAGCTCCTGGGTGGTCTCGGTGACTCCGTGGCTCCCAGTGATGCCGTCGGGATTCGCAGAGGCCGACTCGCCGAGCCGCTCGTCTGCGTGCTCCACGTTCGCGTGCTCCCCGTCGTGATGGAGCGGATCGCGGCGGGCCGCTACAAGGCGAGTGGCCTTCTGACCGATGAGGGGCTGGCGGTGCGCTGGATCGAGGACGCAGACCCCGCGGCGCTGCGCAACGTCAATTCGCCCGAGGATCTCGGATCGTGATCCGGGAGTAAGTGCGCGTCCTCATTTGCGATTACGTGTCCGTTTACTTTTTTACCTCGCATCCTGTAAATACCTTCAGTCGTGCGCATCGGACCGGTTCATATCGACACGCCGGTGCTGCTCGCGCCGATGGCGGCGGTCACCGACCTGCCGTTCCGCACCATCGCGGAGGAGCTCGGCGTCGGCTTCACCATCACCGAGTTTCTGTCTGCCCACGCGCTCGCGGTGGGCGACAAGAAGACGTCCGCGAAGCTGACCGCGTCGCTCGCGGGGCGCCAGTTCGGGGTCCAGATCTTCGGCCGCGAGCCGGAGAAGATGGACGCCGCCGCGAAGATGGCAGTCGCGATCGGCGCGTCGCTCGTCGACATCAACATGGGCTGCCCGGCCAAGCGCGTCGTCGCCGGCGAGTGCGGCTCCGCGCTGATGCGCGAGCCGGCGATCGGCCAGGAGCTGGTCCGCGCCGTGATCGCCGCGGTGCCCCCGCACGTGCCGGTCACGGTCAAGCACCGCGCGGGCTGGAACCAGGACAACCGCAACGCGCCCGAGTTCGCGTGCGCGATGGTCGAGGCCGGTGCGCAGATGATCACGGTGCACGGCCGCACCCGCACGCAGGGCTTCTCGGGCAGGAGCGACAACGAGATCATCCGCCGCGTCCGCGACGCGGTGCCATCGCACATCCCGGTCGTCGGCAACGGGGACGTGGTCGATGTCGAGGGGTTCGTCGCGATGCGCGAGCAGACCGGCTGTGACGCGGTGATGATCGGCCGCGGCGCGCTCGGCAACCCGTGGCTGTTCGCCCGCCTGCGCGAGGTCTGCGCTGGCCGCCCCGATCCGGGACCGCCGACGCTCGAGGAGCGGGTGAGCGTGTTCCGCCGCCACGTCGATCTGATCGAGACGCTCAAGAACGGCCCCCGCACGCTGCACGAGGTCCGCAAGGCCTGTGCGTGGTACGCGCGCGGCCTCTACGGCTGCAACGCGCTGCGCCTGCGCGTCTGGGAGGCGCCCGACCTGGCCACCGCCCGCACGCTCGTCGACGAGTACTTCGCGCAGCTCCTCGATCGCCAGCGCCGGCTCGGCCTGGCGCCCGACGGCGAGCGCGCGACGATGGACGCCGACTTCGTGCAATCCCCCGAAGAGGCCGCCTGATGCTTCGGCCCGAGGTCCGCGCGAACGACTTTCTCGTCGCCGATAGCGAGGCGATGCGCGCGGTGGCCCACCAGGTCGAGGAGTATGCCGATGGCGACGCGCCGGTCCTGATCTGCGGCGAGCACGGCACCGGCCGCGAGCTGGTCGCGCGCGTGCTTCACCAGCGAGGCCCGCGCGGCACCGGCCGCTTCGTCGCGGTACGGCCGACGTTCGACGGCTCCGACGTCCAGCACGGCGCCGGCGATGACGCGTGCGAGCGCGCGCGGCGCGCCCTGCGAGCGGCGGCGGGCGGCACGCTGCTCGTCAAGGACGTCAGCGATCTGTCGGCGCCGTCGCAGCGAACACTCCGGCGCGCGATCCGCGAGCGCAAGCAGCCGGATGCGCCCGACGTCCACGTCGTGGCGACGGCCGACGTCGACGTCGATCATGCCGTCGACGCGAAGATCGTGTCGCGCGACTTCTACGAGCTGTTCGCCCCGCGCCGCATCGAGGTGCCACCGTTGCGCGAACGCATCGAGGACCTACCGATCCTGTTCGAGCGCTGGGTCAAGCACTACGCGTCCGAGGTCGGCCGGCAGCGGCCGACGGTGGCGAGCCGTGCCCACGAGCGCCTCGCCGCGTACCCGTGGCCCGGCAACGTCGCCGAGCTCAAGTCGATCGCGCGCCGGCTCCTGGTGCGCGTGTCGAGGAGCCGCATCGAGGCGGGCGACGTCGACGAGGTGCTGCCGGTCGTCGCCACGCGGGTGCCGCTCGAGGACCTCGCGTTCGAGGAGATGGTCAAGGCCAAGCTCGCCGGCCTGCTCGCGCGCATCGACGGCTATCCGGTCCACGATCTCTACGACAAGGTGCTCGCGCGCGTCGAGCGCCCGCTGTTCGAGCTCGTGCTCGCGCACACCGGCGGCAATCAGGTCAAGGCGGCCGAGATCCTCGGGCTCAACCGCAATACGCTGCGCAAGAAGCTCGCCGACCTCGGCGCGACGAAGGAGCGCAGCGGTCGCCCGTCGGCGCGCCCGGCCGTGCAGAAGAAGAAGCGCCTCGGCCGCGAGGATCGCGCACTCGACGAGGCGTGAGCGAGGCGTGAGCGCGGCCTAAGCGCCGGCGCGCAGCTTGCCCGCGCGAGGGGACCGCGCGCGTGCCTCGCTCAGGATCGCGACGACCTCCTGCTCGGCGAGTGGCCGGAAGCTCTGGTACCAGGCGCCGACCGCGTTGAGCTGGCGCGGCGTGGCCAGGCAGACCAGCTCGTCGGCCTCCTCGCGCAGGCCCGCCGCGGCCTCGGCCGCCGCCACCGGCGCGGCGACCACGACGTGCGCGGCGCCCCGCCGCCGAGCGCCGCGGATCGCGGCCCGCAACGTCGCGTCGGTCGCGATGCCATCGTCGACGAGGATCACGGTCTTGTCGTGGACGTCGGGCGGGGCCGAGCTCGCGCGGTAGACCTGGGCGCGCCGGCGGATCTCGGTGGCCTTGCGGTGGACGATGGCGCGGAGCTCCTCGGGGGTGGCTCCGGACCACCTGACGATCGTCGGATCGAGCACGAGCGCGGCGCCCTCGGCGAGCGCACCCATGCCGAGCTCCGGCTGGATCGGCATGCCGAGCTTGCGCACGAGCCAGACGTCGAGCGGCGCGCCCAGCGTGCGCGCGATCTCGTCCGCGACCGGCACGCCACCGCGCGGCAGCCCGCACACGATCACGTCGCGATCCGCATGCGGAGCGAGCCGCTGGGCCAGGCGCTCGCCGGCGCTGCGGCGATCGTGGAACTGGCGGCCCCAGCTGCCGCGCGTGCTGGCGGGCTGGACGAGCGCGCGGGCGAAGTGGTCGACGAGCCACTCGGCCGCGAGCTGGACCAGCTCGTCGAGCGCGCCCGGCTCCTCGAACTGCGGGCCGGCGCCGGCGATGATGGCGAACTGGGTGCTCGTGGTCATCTGATCGATCGCCGCGCGATCGACGTCGAGCCCGTGCTCGTGCCCGCCCGGTGCGACGAACAACGTCGGTGCGCGGACGAGCGGCAGGGCCGAGCCGGCGAGATCGGCGCGGCCGTCGGAGAGCGCGATCGCGCGCACCAGCTCGGGCCGGCGTGCCGCGGAGACGAGCGCCGCCGCCGCCGCCGTGTCTGCTGCGAAGTAGCCGATCGGCAGGTGCCCGAGGTGCGAGTGATCGACGAGCCAGTCCGTGGTGGCGACGAGGCGGGTGGCGATCAGCTCGATGTCGTAGTGCTCGTCGGGATGCAGCTCGAGCCCGATCGCGAGCGTGGCGAGGCCGCGCGCGCGGAGCGCTTCTGCCACGGCCGGATCGTGGGTGCCCGCCATCAGCACGAGCCCCACCGGGCCCTGGGGCACACCGAGGCTGCCGCGCAACCGGTGGTCACCGACCTGGACCTCGATCTCCTCGATCGCATCGTGACGGCCGAGCATGGAGGCCCGCTGATGCAGCGGTCGGGCCAGCCGCGCCCGGCCGCGGCGGTGGGCGGATCGCTTACCACACGCGGATCGCGCCGAGGCGGGGGCGAGCTCGCGTCCGTCGTCGGCGAGGGTCGGCACCCATCGCGTTCGACGGCTCTCGCCGCGCTCAGGCCGTGGCTTGCCGCACGCGCAGGCCCGACGCCATCACGACGGCGGCGCCGAGCACGAGGCCGACCGCGGCCGTGATGCCGGCGGCGATCGGTGCGCGGTCGTACAGCGCGCCGAGCAGCAGGCTGCCGACCCACCACGCGACGCCGAACACGAGGTAGTAGAGGCCGTACGCGCGGCCGCGCTGGTTCTTCGGCACGATCGCGGCGATCATCGCCTTCGCGATCGAGTCGGTCGCGGCGGCGACCACCGACCACAGCGCGACGCCGCCGATCGCGAGGTACGGGGTGTGCGCACCGGCGGAGAACGCGAGCGGGCCGTACGCGGCACCCGCGAGCACGAACGCGGCGAGCACTCCGGCGCCGGTCGTGCCGCGCGCGCGCCGGCGGTCGAACGCGACCCCGGCGGCGAGCGCGACCAGGCCGTCGAAGCCCATCGCCGCGGCATAGACGACCGGCAGCCACTCGGCGCTGACCACGTCCGCGCGCTCGAAGTGGTACGCGATCAGCGGCCAGTCCGCGAGCCCGATCGCGACGAACGCGACGCCGACGAGGTAGAGGCGGTAGCGCGGCCCGAGCTTTGTCTCGCCGGTCTCGTGCGTGTCTTCCTGCTCGAGCTCCCGCGGATCGGGGTAGAGCCGCCGCGCCCGCAGCAGGATCAGCAGCGTGATCACGGCCGGGATGCCGAGCAGCACGAACGCGAGACCGAATCCGGCGGCGGTCTCGCCGCGCCACGCGAGCACGCCGGCGACCGCGAGCGGGCCGAGCAGGCCACCGACCTGATCCAGCGCCTCGTTGATCGCGAACGCTCGCCCGGCGCCGAGGTCGGAGGCGGCGAACGAGGTCAGTGTCGTCTTCGCGGGCGAGCGGATCGCCTTGCCGAGGCGCTCGAGTGCGACGAGCGCGGCGACCATCGGCCAGCTGCCGGCGAACGCGAGGAGCGGGACCGCGATGAGGTTCGTCGCGTAGCCGGCGATCGTGATCGGCCAGTACGCGTGCGTGCGGTCGACCACCGCGCCGCTGACGTAGCGCAGCCCGTAGCCGATCATCTCGCCGGTGCCGGACACGACGCCGACCGCGGTCGCGCTCGCACCGAGCAGCGCGAGGTAGGGGCCGATCGCCGAGCGCATGCCCTCGTAGCAGAGGTCCGCGAACAGGCTGACGAACCCGAGCAGGATGACGAACCGCTTCGCGCGCGCTCTACGGTCCATCGCGAAGCCGGGGGTCGAGCCAGAAGTGGACGAGATCGGCGAGCAGGTTCGCGATCGCGATCGCGACGGCGCTGACCAGCACGACGCCGACGATCAGCGGCAGGTCGACCTCGAGGATCGCCTGGAGCACCTCGCGGCCGAGACCGGGCCAGGCAAAGATGTACTCGGTGACCACCGCGCCGCCGAGCAGCACGCCGAGATCGATGCCGATCAGCGCGACGACCGGGCCGAGGGCGATCGGCAGCGCGTGCCGCACGACGACGGCGCGCTCGGACAGCCCCTTCGCGCGCGCGGTGCGAATGAAGTCGTCGTCGAGGATCTCGATGAGCTCGCCGCGGACCAGCCGCGCGTAGTACGCGATGCCCAGCGTCGCCAGCGTCACTGTCGGCAGCACCAGGTGGTGCAGGCGATCGAGCACGCCCGAACCGTAGCCCCCGATCGGAAACCAGCCAATCCCGTACGCCATCACGTAGACGAGCAGCGTCCCGACGAAGAACGTCGGCAGGCTCTGGCCGAGCAGCGTGGCGAGCCCCGCCGCCCGATCCGGCCACCGCCCGCGCCGCCTCGCCGCGTGGATCCCGAGCGGGATGCCGACGAGCAGCTGGAGCAGGACCGTGGCGAGTGCGAGCTGCACGGTCGGTCCCAGTCGATCGAGGATGAGCTCGCCGACCGGCCGCTTGCTGCGATAGCTCTCGCCGAGGTCGCCGCCCGCGAGCCGCTCGACGAAGCACGCGTACTGCCCGGTGAGCCCGCGGTCGAGGCAGTAGTGCGCGCGGACGCGGGCGAGGGTCTCGGTCGTCGCGTGAGGGCCGAGCATCGCCTTCGCCGGATCGGCAGGGATCAGCGTGACCATCGCGAACGCCGCGGTGACGACGAACCACACCACGAGCAGCGACCAGGCGAGCCGGCGCACGATGAAGCGCGTGGCGCTCACCGCGGCACCGGTCCGTTCGGCCCCACGTCGAGCCACGCGGACGTGTAGTCGCGCAGCCAGATCGGGTGCGGCGCGTAGCCCGCGACGTAGGGCTGGATGACCTCGACCATCTGCTGGTGGTAGTCCCAGATCCACGGCGCGTCGGCGTAGAGGAGGCGCTCGGCCTCGCGGTAGAGTCCGGCGCGCGCCGCCGGATCGGGCTCGCCGCGCGCGCGATCGAGCAGCGCGTCGAGCGCCGGGTTCGCGTAGAACGAGTTGTTCGTCGAGTTCGCCTCGGTGATCGATCGCGAGTGAAAGCTCGGATCGAGGAAGCTCGTCGGATCCGGATAGTCCGCGAGCCAGCCGATCTTCGAGAACGCGGGGCCGTCCGGGCTGCCGATCGCGGAGGCGAACGTGGCGAGCGACATCCGCTGGATCCGCACGCGGACGCCGACCTCGGCGAGGTCCGCCTGGAGCGACAGCGCGACCCGCTCGGCCTCGTCGTCCGCCATGATCGCGTAGTCGACGGTGAACCCGTCGGGGTAGCCGGCGTCGGCGAGCAGCGCGCGGGCCTTCGCCGGGTCGTGCGGGTAGGGCGCGAGCGCGTCGTCGTAGCCGGCGACGCCGGGCACGAGCACGCCGTGCGCGGGGACCGCGGCGCCGCCGAGCAGCTTCACGCTGTGCGACTTGTCGAGCGCGTAGTTGAGCGCCTGGCGCACGCGGCGATCGTCGAACGGCTTCTTTCGCACGTTCATGCGCGAGCCGAACGCGTTCATCAGCGTCCGCCGGTACACGTACGGCTGCCACGCGGGCTGCGACTCGACCCAGATCAGATCCGGGGGCGAGAGCTTCTCGGCGGTGTCGAGCTCGCCGCGCTCGAACATCATGAGCTGGGTATCGCGCGGGACGTTCTCGAACAGCACGATCCGGTCGAGGTGCGCCCGGCGCGGATCCCAGTAGCGCGGGTTCCTGCGCAGCACGAGCTGCCGGCCCTCGTCCCAGCGCTCGAGCATGTACGGGCCCGCGCCGAGCGGCCGCCGCCGCAGCTGATCGCCGCTCTGCTCGACATGGCTGCGCAGCTGCGGCGTCGTGAACGGCATCGTCAGCACGTAGGCGAACGCGGGGCTCGCGGTCTTCAGCGTGATGACGAGCTCGCGCCCGTTCGCGCGCACGCTGTCGACATCGGCCAGGAACGGCCCGAACGGCGAGTCCGGCGTGGCGGTCGCGCGGTGCAGGCTGTACTCGATGTCGGCCGCGCTGATCGGGGATCCGTCGGAGAACACGAGACCCTCGCGCAACCTGAACGTGTAGACCAGGCCATCGGCGGAGCGCGACCATGCCTCGGCGAGCCGCGGGATCAGCGTGACGCCATCGGGTGCGTAGTCGAGGAGCGTATCGAACAGCGCGTGGACGATGGTGTGCGACGCCTCGTCGTACTCGATCGTCGGATCGAGCGTGCGCACCGGAAAGCTCGACGCGTAGCGCAGCGTGCCGCCATCGCGCGGCGCGGGGTTGCCGGCGGGCGCAAAGCGCGGCCCGCGGTCGGCGTTGCACGCGGCAGCGAGCCCGATGAGCGCGGCCAGCGCGAGCGCGTTCACCGCCGCCTCCGCGGCCTTCACCGCCGCCTCCGCGGCCTTCACCGCCGCCTCCGCGGATCCAGTCGCTCGCGCAGGCCCTCGCCGAGCAGGTTGAACGCGACCACCGCGAGCACGATCGCGGTGCCCGGCGCGATCACGAGCCACGGTGCGGTCCGGTAGTACGCGCGGCCCTCGAACAGCATCCGCCCCCAGGTCGGGGCCGGCGGCGGCGGCCCGAGGCCGAGGAACGACAGTGCCGACTCGGCGAGCAGGTTCTGCGCGAAGCCGAACGCGGCGGCGACCACGATCACGCCGGCCAGGTTCGGCAGCACGTGGTGGACAACGACCCGCACGGGGCTCGCGCCGAGCGCGCGCGCGGCGATCACGTACTCGCTGCGCGCGAGCACCCGCGCCTTCGCCCGCACCACCCGCGCGAATGTCGTCCAGCCGACCACGGCGAGCGGCACGATGACCGGCGCATTGGAGTCCGCGGCCGCGCTCTCGCGGAGCAGCGCGGCGAGCAGGATCGCGAGCAACAGGAACGGGAACGCGAGCGCGAGATCGGCGAGGCGCATGAGCAGCTCGTCGACGCGCCCGCCGCGGTACCCGGCCGCGAGCCCGACCGCGACGCCGGCCCCGATCGCGAGCAGGGTCGCGGCCAGCGCGATCCACAGCGACGTGCCGGCGCCCTCCGCGATCCGCGCCCACACGTCGCGGCCGAGTGGATCCGTACCGAGCGGCGCGTCCAGCGAAGGGCCCTTCGGCGCGCCGAGCTCGGTCAGCCCGTGCTCGATATCGAGCGCGAGCGGATCGGGGGCGAGCACCGGACCGACGAGCGCGACGAGCAGCAGCACCACGCAGAGCGCTCCACCGATCAGGGCACTGCGAGGGGGCACCGCGACCGAGGATATCCCCGATCGCAAACCCTCGCAGCGTGCGGGCGCGGGCATGGCATCGGCGCACAGGCGCGTGCGCCTCAGCGGTACAGAACCGCCACGAAATCTCGTATTCCGGCGCCGACAACTGTATCCCGCGTCGCACGGTCGTATCCGCTGTGACGGTCACAACGTAGCCGTGTCGAGGCATCCACACTGCACACTCCGCACTCATGACCGATTTCCTGATGCTGCTGCGGCGCGATCATCACGATCTCGAGTGCGGGCTGGACGAGCTCCTCGAGGCCTCGACGGTCGTGCAGATCCGCAGCACGCTCGACGGCGTCCGGCTGGGCCTCGTGGCCCATGCCGAGGCCGAAGACATCGTGCTGTACGGCGCGCTCGTGATGGCGGGCTCGCCGGCGCTGCTCGACGATCTGATCGGTCAGGCGCGCTCGGCGCACCTGACCCAGGAAGGTGCGCTCGCGGCGCTGGTCAGCGCGACCCCGGGCTCGCAGATGTGGCGAGATCGTTCGCGCAGGCTGCGCGACCTCGTGCACGAGCACGCCGCACACGAGGAGACGAAGGTGCTGCCGGCGATCCGCGACCACGCACCCGATGTCTACGCCACCCTCGCGGGCTCGTTCGCGACGGAGCGGCTCCGGCAGCTCGCGATGCTCCAGCCGTCGGTGCCGATCGTCATGT
>DAIRFU010000615.1:0-4300 GCA_036794935.1 Kofleriaceae bacterium
GCGCGGCTACGCGGGCATCGGCCCGACGTAGCGCGAGCTCGGCCGGATCAGGCGCCCGGTCCGGCGCTGCTCGATCACGTGCGCGCTCCAGCCCACGATGCGGCCGACCGCGAACGTCGGCGCGAACTGCTCGCGCGGCAGCCCGACCGCGTCGAGGAGCACCGCGGTGAAGAACTCGACGTTGGCGGCGAGCGGGCGGTCCGGCTTGCGCTCCTGGAGGATCTTCGCCGCCGCGTGCTCGACGGCACGCGCCAGCTCGAGCCGCTGCGACGCGAGCGGCTTGACCGCCTGCTCGAGCACCGCCGCACGCGGATCGCGCACGCGATAGATGCGATGCCCCATGCCCATGATGCGGCGGCCGGCGGCCAGCTCGCCGAGCAGCCACGCCTCCGCATGGGCCGGCTCGCCGATCGCGTCGAGCATGTCGAGCACGGGTCCCGGCGCGCCGCCGTGCAGCGGGCCCTTGAGCGCGCCGACCGCGGCGACCACCGCCGAGATCAGATCCGACGCAGTCGACGTCACGACGCGCGCGGTGAACGTGGACGCGTTCATGCCGTGGTCCATCACGGTGACGAGATAGGCGTCGAGCGCGCGCGCCGCCGCCTCGCTCGGGGTCGTGCCGAGCGTCATGCGCAGGTAATCGGCGGCGTGGCCGAGCACCGCGTTCGGTGCGATCGGCGCGGCGCCGGCACGCTTGCGGCTCCACGCGGCGACAAACACCGGCGCGGCACCGATCGCCGCGACCGCATCGACCGCGTCGTCACCGGTGGCGCGCAGATGCGCGAGCGCGCCGCGCAGCGCGTCCATGCCATCCGCGGCGTCGAGCGCATCGCCGATCCGGGGCAGCCACTCCCACGCTGCCCCGCGCGCCCGCGCGAGTGCAGCGCGCAGATCAGGACCGCCGGTCATGCCGCCCGCCGCGAGCACGCGCGCCGCGGCCGTCTCGAAGTCCGCCGTCGCGGCGAGCCGCTCGACATCGCTGCCGGCGATCACGAGTCGGCCGCGCTCGCCGTCGACGTCGGAGATCGCCGTATCCGCTACCACCACTCCGTCGAGTCCCGAGGCCTTTGCTTCACTCATGGTCACCTCCTGCTCTCAGATGTATGGTGGACTCGATGGTTGATCAACGTAGAATCGACGATCAACGTTGGGTTGACTCGCGCGCCGCCGCCCGCCACCTCGGGATCCAGCAGCGCACGCTGTATGCCTACGTCAGCCGCGGGCAGATCCGCAGCGTCGCCGGCGAGCAGGGCCGGCCGCGCCTGTACTCGCTCGCCGACCTCGAGCGACTGCGAGTCCGTCGCGATGCGCGCGCAGGTCACGGTGCGGTCGCGGCGGGCGCGCTGCGCTGGGGCGAGCCGGTGCTGGACTCGGCGATCACCGCGATCACGCCGCAGGGCCCCGCATACCGTGGCCGGCTCGCGACCGGGCTCGCCAGCGCCGGTGTCCACTTCGAGAACGTCGCCGAGCTCTTGTGGTCGGGCTACCTGCCTGCCGAGCCCATCGTGTGGCCGCGTAGCGCACCGCCGATCGCGCAGCTCGGCAAGCTCGTGCCGTACGGCGCGCGCCCGATCGATGTGATGCCCGTGCTGATCGAGATCGCCGCACTCTCCGATCCGCAGCGCCGCGACGGCCGGCCCGATGCGATCATCGGCCGCGGCCGCGCGCTCATCCCGCTGCTCGCGGCGGCGCTCGCACCCGACTTCGCCGCGGCGACCGTCACCCGCGCGCTCGGCGCGGCGAGCGTGGCGGTGAGCGCCGCCCGCGCGCTCGGTCTCGACGACAGCATCGCGCCGGTCCTCGACACCGCACTCGTGCTGCTCGCGGATCACGAGCTCAACGCCTCGAGCTTCGCCGCGCGCATCGCCGCGTCGACCGACGCCGATCCGTACGCGTGCGTCGCCGCCGCGCTGGCCACCGTCTCGGGCCCCAAGCACGGCTCGGCATCCCAGCACATCGCGCTGTTCGCGGACGAGATCGGCGCGCCCGAGCAGGCACGGCCGGCGCTGCGCGCGCTGCGCAAGAAGGGCGAGGTGCCGCCCGGCTTCGGTCACCCGCTCTACCCGTCCGGTGATCCGCGCACGCGACCTCTCCTCGAGCTCGCGAGGAGCCTCACGCCGACAGCTCGCTCCTCGCACGCGCGCCGCGCCCGCACGCTCCTCGCACTGGTCGATGCCGCCCGCCGCGATCGCGGGCATGCCGAGCCGAGCATCGACGTCGGGCTGGCGGCGCTCGTCGCCGCGCTCGGTGCCCAGCCGTCGGCCGGCCCCGGCCTGTTCGCCGTCGCGCGCAGCGCCGGCTGGCTCGCCCATGCGCTCGAGCAGCGCACCGCCGGCTTCTTGCTCCGGCCGCGCGCGCGTTACATCGGGGTTGCCGTCAGCTAGCGACGCCGTTCGGCTTGCTCGGATCGAACTCGGCCTTCGAGACCGGCAGGCCGCGCAAAACTAGCGTCAGCACGGTACCCGGGCCGCCCACGTACGATTTCGGTAGGAATAGAAAATAGTTCTTCACGTCGTCCTCGGGAGCCGTACCGTGCGCCTGTGTCCCGGGATTTCCCGTGCACATGCGGACGCGTTCGCCTGGGTGCAGGACGAAGCCCGGGTCGATGATCCCGAGGAGCGACTTCTTGTTGGAGCCGCGGCGGCCGACGGTCATGCCGCAGCCGCGCGTGTTGAACGGAGCCTTACCGTCATTCTCGAGGATGACCCACTCGCTGTTGAGTGCCTCACTCGATTCTGCGGCCTTGATCTCGACGAACCGGATCGCCATGCGGGGCGCAGCATTGCGCGTCGACGCGGGGCGGTCAATCGCGATTGCATTCGGGAGCGATCCATCGATAATCACCCGGCGATGGGCAAAGAGGTGATCCGTGTTGTCGCGGCCGTGATCGACCACGAGGGCCGGTACCTGATCACCCAGCGCCAGGCCAACGCGGTGCTGCCGCTGCTGTGGGAGTTCCCGGGCGGCCGCATCGAGCCCGGCGAGAACGAGACCGCGGCGCTCGTCCGCGAGGTGCGCGGCCGCATCGGGGTCGACGTCATCGTCGGCCACAAGCTCGGCGAGCACCTGCACGAGTACACGAGCTACCAGGTCCAGCTCACGATGTATTCGTGCAAGCTGCCGGCGGAGGCGCGGCCGTATCCGGCGACCGTCGCCGACCTGCGCTGGGTCACCTCGCGCGAGTTCCTCGATTACGACTTCCCGCCCGCCGACGAGAAGACGATGTCGAAGCTACTCGGCCTCGTCCGCAATTAAGTGAACGTCCGCAGTCTCGCGCTGACGACCGAGCTCGCCTTGATCGCGACGCGCGGCCGCATCATCGACCGCGGGGGGTACCTCGTCGTCGAGACGCCCGGCGATCCGGACTACTTCCACGGCAACCTGCTCGTGCTACCCGCGCCACCGCAGCCCGGCGAGGTCGCGCAGTGGATGCGCACGTTCGAGGACGAGCTTGGCGGCAACCCGGCGATCCGCCACATCACACTGTGGTGGGACGGCATCACCGGCGACGAGGGCGCCGGTGACGAGCTGCGCGACGAAGGCTTCCGGATCGACACGCACGCCGCGATGGTCGCCGAGGCCGTCGATCCCACGCCGGCACCGCTGCCGATCCGCGCGCTCGCGACCGACGAGGTGCTCGCGACCGCCGACCTCGAGTGGACGATGGGCGATCGCCACGACGAGACCTACCGGCGGTTCCTCCACCGCCGCGCCGCATGGCACCGCGATCTCGCCGCGCGTGGCCTCGCGCGCTTCTTCGGCGCGTTCGACGGCGACGCGCTGGTCGCCAGTCTCGGCATCGTGCGCGTCGTCGACGTCGGGCGCTACCAGGACGTCCAGACCTTGCCCGCGTACCGGCGGCGCGGCCTCGCGCGCGCGCTGCTCGCGGCCGCCGCCCAGACGGCGATCGCCGAAGGTGCCGAGCGCGTGCTGATCGTCGCCGAGCCCGACGGCCCGGCGGCTCGGCTCTACGCGCGCGCCGGCTTCCGCGAGATCGAGCGCACCACGACGGCGTGCCGCTACCCTCCCGACCTGTCGCGGCCGATCACGATGCGCGGCTGACCAGGGCACGCGCGACCGCAGCGATCGCGATCGCACCTGCCCCGATGGCGGCGATCCAGAGGAGCCGGCGCCGCCGCGCGTGCGCCGCGGGCAGCTGCGCGTCGACCCACACGTCGATCGGTCCGAGCTCGTACTCGATGCGCTGCGTCGCGGTGTCGAGCTGTGACGCGTCATCGACATCGCATGGGATGCCGAGCGCTGCCGTCGCGCCGAGCGCGACGACCTCGGCGGCGGCCGC
>DAIRFU010000090.1:0-3739 GCA_036794935.1 Kofleriaceae bacterium
CCGCTGTTCGCGGCGGCGCTCGATCACGATCCGGATGCCGCCGCGCGCCGCGAGCTGCTCGTCGAGGTCTCGGCGGCGGCGACCGGCGATCAGCGATCGGCCGGCAACGCGATCTCCGTGCTCGCCGACGGTGAGGCACAGGCGCCGCTCCGGGAGCGCGCGAAGAACCAGCTCAAGGCCGCGCTCGTGCAGGATCCGCTCGCCGCGGGTACCGCGCTGACCGCGGGTCTGATCGCACAGGACCACGCGCCGGCCGATGCCCGCGTGTTCGCGATCGAGCTGCTGCGGGATCTCGATCCGCTGCCGAAGATCCCCGATCTCGTCGAGGCCGCGCGGGCGGCGTTCGGGTCACGCTCGGAGGCCGTACGCGCCGCGGCGCTGCCGCTCTACGCGAAGGTCGATGCCGAGCGTGCCGGCGGCGAGCTCACGAAGATGCTCGACGACAAGAAGCTCGACAGGCGCCTGCGCGCTGCGGCCGCGCTCGCGTGGGGCGAGATCGCCGCCGTCAACAAGCAGGCTGCGAGCGATGCGCTCGACCGCCTGATCGCGGATCGCGACAACACGGTCCGCGCGGCGGCGGCGACGGCCGCCGGCAAGCTCGGCCGTACGTACCAGGAGAAGCTGGTCAAGATGGCGAAGAACGAGAGCTACGGCGTGCGCATCGGCGCCGCCGAAGGTCTCGCGCTGTCCGCGCTGAGCGGCGCCAGCGGTCCGGTCGCGATCAGCGGGATCGCGCAGCTCTGGCGCGAGAAGGGCCGGCCGCGCCGCGAGGCGGCCCGGATCTACGCGAGCCTCGCGAAGAAGAAGCCGGGCTACGTGCTCTCGTACTTGCAGAGCGCGGCGCGCAGCAGCGACGATCCCCAGCTCCACCCGATCGGGGTCGAGGGGCTGTGCTACGCGGCGACGATCGGCAGCCCCGAGGCGCGCCGCGCACTCGCGCGCTCGACCGATGACGAGGATGTGCGCGTGCGCCGGCTCGTCATGCAGTGTGTCGCCGACGGCCCGGATCCGGCGAAGAACGGCGCCTCGATCGCGGCCCGGCTGATCAAGGATCCCGATGGCGAGATCCGCGGCACCGCGGCGCGCGTGCTCGCGATGAGCGTCGATAACGGTGGCAAGGTGCCGCCGGCGATCGCGAGCGCGCTGGTCTCACTGCTGGACGATCCGGATCGCGAGGTACGCCTGATCGGCATCCGTTCGATCGGTCAGCTCGGCGCGGAAGCCCCGAAGGCGGCGCACAGCGCGATGATGAAGCTGTTCGAGCGCTCCGACGAGGGTGAGAAGCTCGCGCTCGTACGCACCGCGAAGCAGGTGGGTGCCGAGGAGCTGATCTCGGTCGCGATCGCGGATGCCTCGGCGCTGGTCCGCGTCGCCGCCGTCGACGCCGCACTCGCCGCCGGGCTGCGCGCGGGCGCGACGCTGTCGGCCGCGCTCGCCGACGCCGACCCGCAGGTGCGCAAGGCCGCGCTCGAGCGGCTCGCCGCGCAGAAGGACAAGCTCGACCCCAAGGTCATGGACCGCGCGCTGTCGCTCGCCGCCCGCGATCCGGATCACGAGCTGAACCAGCTCGCGCTGACCACGATCGCGCGGATCGCTCCGAAGGAAGCGGTCGCGGTCCGGCTCAAGCGCGCACTCGCGTCGCGTGCCGAGAGCGTGCGCGCGCAGGCGGCGGCCGCCGCGGTTGGCCTCGTCGACCGCGACGCCGGGCTGACCGCGCAGCTGCTCGAGCCGCTCCTCAACGACGCGTCGCACGACGTCCGCGTCGCGATGCTGCCGGCCCTGTCGGCCGCATACGCGAAGACGAACACGCCGGAGAAGCTCGCCGCGCTGATGGCCGACTCCGAGGCCCAGGCGATGCGCCGGCTCGTCGCCGCGGGCGCGTTCATCACGCTGTCTCGCACCGATGCGGGCAAGGCCGCGAGCGAGGTCCAGGTCAAGAAGCTGAGCGAGCACGGGCCGCCGATGGCGCGCGCCGTCGCCAAGCTCGTGGCGGGGCTGATCGCCGGCAAGGCCGACGGGATGACGTTTCTGCAGGAGCTCGTGCCCTGAACATGCGGCGCGTGGTGCTCGTGGCCGCGCTGTGGGGAAGCGGATGCTGGACCGGTACGGCGGCGCCGCCACCGATCCAGACCACGACGGCCGCCGCGCCGCGGCCGCACACGTCGCTGCAGCTGCACGTCCGGCTCGAGCGCACGTCCTGCCTCGGCCCGTGCCCGGCATACACGGTCACGATCGACGGTGACGGCCGTGTCGGCTGGAACGGCAAGCTCGATGTCGCCGCCACCGGTCGCCGGCAGGGCCGGGTGTCGCGGCGCGAGCTGGACCGGCTGGCGCGCTGGATCGAGCGCGCGCGGTTCTTCGAGCGCGACCCGTACGGCGGGTTGCCGATCCGCCCGACGTGCACGACGGTTGGCTCGACGACGACCTGCTCGCTCGGCACATCGGTATCGATCTGCACCGACACGCCGCACGCGATCATCACGGTCGAGCGCGAGGGACGCAGGCACACGGTCGACGACGACGGCTGCGAGCGGCGCCGCGAGCTCGAGGGGCTCGAGCAGTACATCGACAAGATCGCGAACACGGCCGAGTGGATCGGCTCGTGACCGATCGGCACGCTCGTGCTCGCTGATCAGCCGGCCGTCTGCAGACCGGCGGCGATCCCGCCGATCGTCGTGAACACGATCCGGGTCAGCCGCTCGGCGTCGCCCGTCCCCGCCCGGCGCCGGCGCAGTGCCTCGACCTGCACGTGCGATAGCACGTCGAGGTGCGGGTTGCGGCGCTCGACCGACGCGACGAGGTAGGGGCGCGAGGCGAGCGGCGGCGTCATGCCGAGCGTGTCGCGCAGCGCGTGCACCGTGCGCGCGTGCTCGGCCTCGATCAGCGTGAACAGCTGCGCGGCGTCGGGATCGGCGAGCTGCGCGTACTGGCGCGCGACGTCGATATCCGAGCGCACCAGCGAGACCTCGCAGTTGCTCACGAGCGCGCGGAAGAACCGCGAGCGCTCGGCGAGCGAGCGCACGCCCTCGACGCCGATGTCGGTGACGAGCTGCTCGATGGCGGTGCCGACCCCGAACCAGCCCGGGATGCCGTGGCGGCTCTGCGTCCACGAGAACACCCACGGGATCGCGCGCAGTGACTCGAGCGACAGTCGCGTGGCGCGCGACGCGGGCCGCGAGCCGATCGGCAGATGGGCGACGTCCTCGATCGGCGTCGCCGCGACCGTGTAGCGGGCGAGCCGATCCTCGTCGGCGGTGAGCGTCAGGTACGCGCGCCTCGCCGCATCGGCGGCGGTCGCCAGGTGGTGCTCGTCCGCCGCGGGCGAGGGCGCCTCGCGTGCGGTGGCGGCGGCGCCGAGCACGGCGGCGAGGGTGAGCTCGAGGTCGCGCTCCGCGATCGCCGGCCGCGCGTAGCGCGCCGTCACGGTCTCGCCCTGCTCGGTGACCCGGATCCTGCCGCCGACGGCGACTGCCGGCTGGGCGCGGATCGCGTCGCTCGCGGGGCCACCGCCGCGGCCGAGCGCACCGCCACGGCCATGGAAGATGGTCAGCGTGATGTCGGTCGGCGCGGTGATCGATGCGAGCGCGAGCTGGGCGCGGCGCAACGCCATCGATGACGCGACGTAGCCGACCTGCTTGCTCGAATCGGAGTAGCCGACCATCACCTCGAGGTCGCCGCCGATCTCGGTGCGCAGCACCGGGTTCTCGAGCACGCCGCGCGCGATCTCCTCGGCGCGCTC
>DAIRFU010000090.1:3749-14850 GCA_036794935.1 Kofleriaceae bacterium
CCGGGTGCGAGGCCGGCGGCGCGCGCGAGGAACACGACCTCGAGCAGATCGGAGACATCGCGCGTGAAGCTCGTGACGTAGCGCTCGCACGCGCGCGGCCCGAGCTCGCGGCGCGCGCGGCCGACGACGTCGAGTGTCGCGAGCAGCTCGCGGGCCTCGGTCGTCAGCGCGTCGCGGTCGCGCATCGGCGACATCGGCGCGGTCAGCACGTCCTCGAGCAGGGCGCGCCGGCCGGCCTCGTCGCGATCCAGGTAGCCGGGCTTGCCGCCGCGCGCGAGCAGCTCGCCGACGACGCGATCGTGGACGGCGGAGTGCTGGCGCAGGTCCATCGACGCGAGGTGGAAGCCGAACACGTCGACGCGGCGGAGCGCGTCGCGCAGCTCCTGATCGGCGACCGTGGCGAAGCCGGCGTCGCGCAGCGAGCGGTCGAGGACCGCGAGATCGGTGCGGTACCGCGCGACGTCCGCGTAGCCTTGCTCGGCGTGGTCGAGCGTGCCGCGCAGGCGTGCCTGGATGTACCAGAGCTTCTCGCGCCACGGCTCGTGCACGGTGCGCGGCCGGGCGTGTGCGGCGACCTCGGGGAACCGTTCGCGGTCGGCCTCGATCGAGGCGCGCAGCTCGTCGAGCGAGCCGCGCCCGCGCAGCGCGGACATCGAGAGCGACTTGCCGAGCGCCTCGACGTCGGCGAGGTAGCGGGTGATCACGACCGCATGCTGGCGCTGCAGCGCGATCCGCGTGGTCACCGAGGTGACGTTCGGGTTGCCGTCGCGATCGCCGGCGACCCACGTGCCCCAGCGCAAGAACGGCGGCAACCGCCACGTGCCGCCGAACCGGGCGGTGAGGCGGTCCTCGATCGTGCGGTACACGCGCGGCGTGACCTCGAGCAGCGAGCGGCGAAACACGTCGAGCGCGGTCTCGACCTCGTCGAGCGGCGTCGGCCGGTGGGAGCGCGAGTCCTCGGTCGCGTGCAGCGCGAGCACCTCGGCCTCGAGTGCGGCCTGCGCGCGCGACCTGCGATCCTCGAGCAGGCCACCGATCCGCGACAGGTGATCGAGCGCGGAGCGCCGGCGCGACTCGGTCGGGTGCGCGGTGATGACCGGCATCACGAGCGCCTGATCGAAGAACGCACGGAAGTCGCGCTCGCGGAAGCCCGCTTCCCACAGCTCGTCGATCGCCGCGGCGACGCCATCGGGTGGATGCTCGCCCCGCGCGTGCAGCGCGCGCAGGCGCTGGCGCTCCTCCGCCGTGTTCATCAGGTGACACTCGAGCGCGTTCGCGCGGGCCATCGCCTCGAGCTGGTCCTCGTCGAGTGCCTCGACGAGCGACGCGAACGCGCCGCGGCCACCGGGCAGCTCGCCGCTGCGCAGCCGGGTCGCCGCATCCTCGAGCTGGACGTAGAGGTGCTCGGTCGCCTGGCCCGACAGCGTGCCGACCGCTTGCAGGAGGGCCGACGTGACGCGGCCGAGATCGCTCCGGAGCGCTTCTGATTCGCTCACCTTCGGGTTCTACCTCGGATCGCATGTCGGAGTAGGCTTCGCGGATGGCTGTCTCCATCCAACATGGCGGGTGCCACTGCGGCGCCGTTCGTTATCAGGTCGAGCTCGATCCAGAGGCCCAGGCGATCAGCTGCAACTGCTCGATGTGCGGCCGCGCGGGCACGCTGCTCCAGTTCGTGCCGGCCGACAAGTTCGTCCTCGAGCAGGGCGAGGCGAACCTGACCGACTACCTGTTCAACAAGCACGCGATCCATCACCTGTTCTGCAACACGTGCGGGATCAAGCCGTTCGCGCGTGGCAGCGGGGCGAACGGTCCGACCGTGGCGATCAACGTCCGCACGCTCGACGGCATCGACTCGTTCGCGATCAAGACGATGCCGTACGACGGCAAGTCCCACTAACCGTCGCGGTAGACGCTCCAGCGCTTCACGCAAACAGCCTCGCGAAGCGCCTTCGATTCGTAGGTCAGATCCTCGAGCTCGGCGGCTTGCTCCGCGAGCAACTCGGCGACGCCCGACGAGCGGTACGTCGCGTCGCTCATCGCGATCTGGTAGGCCTCCGCCAGCGCCTGCAGCTTCGCGGCGATGTTGACGGTGCCGCCGAAGAAGTCGGCGTTCGCGTTGAGCCGCACCGCGATGCACGGCCCGGTGTTGAGCGAGATGCGCAGCCGGATCGGCGTGTCCGCGCGCGCCGGCGAGAATGCCTGGTGGATCTGCTGGCTCGCGCGCACGGCATCGACGGGGTTGACGAACGTCGCCATCACCGCGTCGCCGATCGTCTTGACCACGGCGCCGCGGTTCTTCGCGACGATCGCGAACACCTCGTCGAAGTGCTTCTTGATCTCGACGAATGCCGCCGGATCGCCGCGCGTCGCGTAGAAGGCGGTCGAGCCGACGACGTCGGTGAACAGCAGCGTCTGCTCGCCGACCGCGAGCTTGACGTCCGCGCCGATGTAGTCCTCGCTGAACAGATCGCGGAACTCCTGGAAGCTGAGCAGCATGCCGGGGCGCAGCGCGTCGTCGCTCCACGTCGTCCGCTCGATCGTGAACAGCTCGGGCTCGCCGCCGTCGTTCTCGACCCGGACGACCGGCACCGGGCTCGCGCGCACGATCGTGCCCTCGGGGTGATCCTCGTAGCTCAGCTCGCCCGGCGCCCCCTCCTCGATGTCGAGGTACCAGCCGCCGCGATGGCCGACCCACACGGTGTAGCGGCCGGGCGCGAGGCGCGGCCGGAGCTCGATCGCCTCACCGGGCGCGAGCATGCGCTGGACGCGGATGTGATCGCGGCGCGCCGGCTCGGCACTGCAGTACAGCACCTCGGGCACGCTGCGGATCGAGGGGTGGACGCGGAACGTCACCTCGATCGCCTCGGCCGTGTCGGTCGTGAAGTCGAGCGCGCAGACCTCGCAGTGACCGGCGGCCTTGACCTGCGCGAGCGAGCCGGACTCGTCCCTCAGGCCGCGGCAGTGCGGACAGATCGTGTCCCACGACAGATCGAGCAGGCCGGCGCGGGTCGCGTGGAGCGCGGTGCGCAGCACGTCGATCTCCGGTAGTCGCCACGCCCGCGCGCGTTCGCGGATCTGGATCCGGTGGAGGTCCGCCTCGTCCCCGCGACGGATCCAGTCGACGAGGTGGTCGATCGATTCGGTCGGTAGTCCTTCTGCGACGAGCTGGTCGCGCCCGGCGCGCAGTCGTGCGTCGGCCTCCGGGGCCAGCGGCGCCGCCGCGACGTGGAGGACCTCGGGGCGCTGCCGGTCGAGCTGCGCGGCGAGGACCGGCAGCACGCGGTCGTAGCCTCGCTTGATCGTGGGCATCCCGATCCGGACCGCCGCCGCGCCCAGGGTGCCGCGCGGCACGACACCGAAATAGATGTAGAGCCGCGTGCCGGTCGCGGTCGGCTCCAGGCGATGGATCGCGTAGTTCACGCGGATGAAGCCACGCTCGTAGATCCGCGTCGAGGTCAGCCACTGCTCGGCGACCCAGCTCCACGGCACCTCGAGCCACTCGTGGCGGACGCCGCCCGCCTTCGAGCTGCCGTAGCGCTTGCCGTCCTTCTCCCAGAACGTCATCTCGGCCGTGCCGAGCGCGCGGTTCATCCGCGAGGTGTCGGAGATGAACGGCCACAGCGCCTGCGGTGTGCCGGGTAGATCGTACACCCACAGCCGCTCGAGCTTCTTGTCGCCGCCGAGTCCGGTCGGCCATGGGTGCAGGTCGAGCAGCTGCCCCACCGTGAGCTGTCCCGTCACGGCCGTCATGGTACCAATATTGCCGGTGGGCTTGCGCGACCGCTTCCAGATGCTGTTCGAGCACAGCGTCGATGGCGTCTTCGTGATGACGCTGGACGAGCCGATCGCGTGGCATGGCGCCGCGGACAGGGACGCGCTGCTCGACTACGCGTTCGAGCATTTCGCTCTGACGTCCGCCAACCGCGTCTTCTGCGATCAGCTCGGTGTCGCCCCCGAGCAGCTGATCGGGGCCGTGCCGCGCGAGCGCTGGGACACGGACGTCGACATCTGGCGCGCGAGGATGCACGAGCTCTTCGACCAGGGCCGCGCGTACTTCACGATGCGCGCGCAGCGCAGCGACGGCCGCTGGCTCGATGTCGAGGGTCAGTACATCGCCACGCACGACGAGGCAGGCCGCATCACCGGCTGCTTCGGCACGCAGCGCGACATCACCGAGAAGCGCAAGACGGCCGAGCGCCTCGAGCTCGCGATGGAGAACGCGAACATCGGGATCTGGGATCTCGACCTGACGACGCACGCGCTCTATTTCGACGAGCAGTTCGCCTCTCGCCTGGGCTACTCGCTCGACGACCCGAACATCCGCCGGGCCGCATTCTGGGGCACGTGCCTGCACCCCTCCGAGCTGCCCGACATCAGCCGCGCGTTCGAGTTGCACCTGGGCGGCGTCGCGCCGTTCCGCGTCGAGCATCGCCTGCGCAGCGCGAGTGGTGACTGGCGCTGGTTTCTGTCGAGCGGGCGCGTGACGACGCGCGACGACGAGGGGCGTCCGCTGCGCACGGTCGGCTGCTGCGTCGACATCACCGAGCGCAAGCTGTTGCAGGAGCAGCTCTTCCTGGCCGAGCGCATGGCGTCGCTCGGCACGCTCGCGGCGGGTGTCGGTCACGAGATCAACAACCCGCTCACCTACATCGTGCTCAACCTGACGCTGATCGAGCGCGAGCTCAAGACCCTCACGCTGCCGGCGGCGAGTCACGCACGGCTGGTGCACATGCTCGAGCAGGCGCGCTATGGCACCGAGCGAGTCAGCGGCATCGTCCGCGACCTGCAGGCATTGACGCGCGTGCCCGAGGAGCGGCTGGGGCGGGTCGAGACGGTCGCGGTGCTCGAGCGCTGTCTCGACATCGCCGATCACCAGATCCGCCACCGCGCACGCGTGATCCGCGAGCTCGGCCCGGTACCCGCGGTCCGCGGCAGCGAGAGCCGCGTCGTGCAGCTGTTTCTCAACCTGCTCGTCAACGCGGCGCACGCCATTCCGCTCGGCGCGGCCAGCACCAACTGGATCCGGGTGACCACGTCGGTCGAGGACGGCCAGGTCGCGGTCGCGATCTCGGATAGCGGCGTCGGCATCCGGGCCGACGTGATCGGCCGGATCTTCGATCCGTTCTACACGACGAAGCAGGTCGGCGAGGGCACCGGGCTCGGGCTCGCGATCTGCCGCAGCATCGTGACCGCGATGGGGGGCGAGATCTCGGTCGACAGCACGCTGGGCGTCGGGACCACGTTCCGCGTCGTGTTGCCCCAGGCAGGCGCCGACGTGCCGCTGGCCGCGCCGCCTCCGCCCGCGGTGGCCGCGCCGGACAGGAAGCGGGTGCTCGTGATCGATGACGAGCCGATGGTCGGGCAGCTGGTCGCCAAGGTGCTGGCCGGCCACGACGTGACCGCGGAGACCTCGGCGCGCATCGCGCTCGGCCGGCTGCGCGGCGGCGAGGTGTTCGATCTGATCCTGTGCGATCTGATGATGCCCGACGTCTCCGGCATCGACTTCTATCACCAGCTCGGGCACCTCGATCCGGCGCTGCGACATCGCATCGTGTTCCTCAGCGGAGGCGCCTTCACCGAGCGTGCGCAGTCGTTTCTCGACAGCGTTCCGAACCGCCGGCTCGTCAAGCCATTCGACATCGACACGCTCCACGCGGTGCTACTCTCGCCCGGTGACCACGACGCACTTCCGTAGCTGCCCGCTCTGCGAGGCGACCTGCGGCGTCGCCATCGAGGTCGACGGCGACCGCGTCGTCGCGGTCCGCGGTGACGAGGCCGACCCGTTCAGCAAGGGCTACATCTGCCCGAAGGGCACCGCGCTCGCCGATCTGCACCACGATCCGGATCGGCTGCGTACGCCGGTGCGCCGCGACGGCGATACCTGGCATCCGATCGGCTGGGACGAGGCGCTCGATCTGGTCGCCGGCAAGCTGCGTGCGATCCGCCGCGAACACGGGCGCGACGCGATCGCCGCCTACCAGGGCAACCCGAGCGCGCACAACCTGGGACTGCTCACCTACGGACAGCTCGCGCTGCGCACGCTCGGTACGAAGAACCTGTACTCGGCGACGTCGCTCGACCAGTTGCCGCACATGCTGGCGGCGCTACAGATGTTCGGGAACCAGCTCCTCATGGCCGTGCCCGACGTCGACCGCGCCGATCTGTTCATCTGCCTCGGCGCGAACCCGATCGCGTCGAACGGCAGCATCATGACGGCGCCGGATATCCGCGGCCGCCTCAAGGCGATTCGCGAGCGCGGAGGGCGCGTGATCGTGCTCGATCCGCGGCGCACCGAGACGGCCGAGAAGGCGGACCGCCACCTGTTCATCCGGCCGGGCACCGACGCGGTGCTGCTGCTCGCGATGATCCACGAGCTGTTCGCGGCCAAGCTCGTCCGGCTCGGCCGGCTGCGCGCGCATGGCGTCGATGATCTCCGCGCCGCGGCCGTCGCGTGGTCACCGGAGCGCGCCGCCGCGATCACCGGCGTCGCCGCGGCCGACATCCGCGAGCTGGCGCGTGCGCTCGCGACGACCGAGCGCGCCGTGCTGTACGGGCGCGTCGGCGTGTGCGTGCAGGAGTTTGGCGGGCTCGCCGCGTGGCTGTGCTACGCGATCAACGCGCTGACCGGCCACCTCGACGAGCCCGGTGGCCTGATGTTCTCGACGCCCGCGGTCGACCCGCTGCCGCTCGCGGCGCTGATCGGCCTCGACGGCGGCTTCGCGCGGTGGCGCAGCCGGGTCTCCGGCCAGCCGGAGTTCGGCGGCGAGCTGCCGATGTCCGTGTTCGCCGAGGAGATCCTCACGCCGGGGAAGAACCGTATCCGCGCCCTGATCACGAGCGCCGGTAACCCGGTGCTGTCCGCGCCCGGCGGACCCGCGATCGAGCGCGCGCTGGAGTCGCTCGACTTCATGGTCTCGATCGATCCGTACATCAACGAGACGACGCGCTTCGCCCACGTCATCCTGCCGCCGACGTCGCCGCTCGAGCGCTCGCACTACGACGCCGCGCTCAACGCGTTCGCCGTGCGTAACGTCGCGAAGTACTCGCCGGCGCTGTTCGAGCGCGGACCCGACGAGCGCCACGACTGGGAGATCATGGCCGGGCTGTTCGCGCGGCTGCGGTTGCCGGTCGCGCGCGGCGCCGCCGCGTGGCTGCTCGGCAAGCTCGGGCCCGAGGCGATCATCGACTTCGCGCTGCGCACCGGCCCGCACGGGCTGCGCCGCGGCCGCCGCGGGCTCTCGCTCGCGAAGCTGCGCGCCGAGCCCCACGGCATCGACCTCGGTCCGCTCGAGTCGCGACTGCCGGGCCGGCTCGGCACGCGTGACAAGCAGCTCCAGCTCGCGCCACGCATCTACCTCGACGATCTGCCGCGTCTCGAGCGCCGGTTCGTGCAGCCCGGCGGCGGGCTCGTGATGATCGGCCGCCGCCAGCTGCGCTCGAACAACTCGTGGATGCACAACAGCGAGCGGCTCGTCAAAGGTCCGCCCCGCTGCACGCTGCTGATCCACCCCGAGGATGCGGACACGCGCGGGCTCGTCGAGGGCGGCCGGGCGCGCGTCGCGACCACGACCGGTGCGATCGAGCTGCCCGTCGAGATCACGGATGCGATGATGCCCGGCGTCGTCAGCGTCCCCCACGGCTGGGGTCACGGCCGGCGCGGCGTGCGGTTGCGCGTCGCGGCCACCGTGCCCGGCGAGAGCGTCAACGACATCATCGATCCGTCCCGGATCGACACACTATCCGGCACCAGCGCGCTCAGCGGCCAGCCGGTGGAGGTCACCGCTGTATGACGAAACGAGGTCCCGACCTGTTCGCGAAGATCGGCGAGGTGAAGCTGCGCGCGCTGATGGTCGATTTCTACGCCCGCATCTTCGGCGATCTGATGATCGGGTTTCTGTTCGAGGGCAAGAGCCGCCAGCACCTGATCGATCGCGAGTACGAGTTCACCGCGAAGCTGCTCGGCGCCGACATCGAGTACACGGGGCGGCCGATGCGCGTGGCGCACGCCCAGTCACCGATCTTCGGCGGTCACTTCGAGCGCCGGCTCCAGATCCTGCGCGAGACGCTGGCCGACCACGCGGTCGATCCCGAGGTCCAGCAGGTGTGGCTCGACCACACGATCGCACTGCGCGCGCAGATCACGAGCGACAAGGGCTCGGAGTGCAAGAACACGAGCGTCGATCCCTCGCAGCTCGCCGCGCCGGTCGCCGACCCGGATCGGCGGATCAAGCTGGGCCGTCGCTAGGCGGCGGGCAGGGCGTCGGCGGGGCGCGGTGCCAGGCGCGCGCGGCGAACACGATCAGCTCGACCACCAGCACGAGCGCGACGTCGACGGCCGCGCACGCGACCGCGACCTCGATCGCCGGGATCAGCACGAGCCACAGCGGCGGTGGCACGCTGACGTACGGCGGTGGGAAGAACGCCCACGCGAGGCCGGCCGGCACCATCGCGAGCATGAGGCCGAACCACGCGATCCCGTTCGCGGTGGCGAGGCGGTCGGCGAGCGTGCGCCGGCTGCGCAGCGCCCACAGGCTGAACATCAGGTGGACGAACATCGCGGCGAGGCCGTACTTCGCCATCGTCCAGGCGAGGTGGCCCTTCGCCGGCAATAGCGACGGCGAGAAGCTGCCGACCGCGCCGATCAGCGCGTAGTACACGACGAAGAACGCCGGCACGGACACGAGCAGTGCGCGGACGTCGAGGCGCAGCACGCGGCGGCGGATCAGCAGGGTCGCGAGCATGATCGCCAGCCCCGCGCCACCGACGACGAGCGCGATGCGCAGCGCGCGATTCTCGAGCACGTCGATCTCCGCCGTGGCCTCCGCGGCGGCGACCACCGCGCGGGTCATCGTCAGCCGCTGCGTATCGGCGATCTGGTGCGCCACCTTCGTCGCGCTGTCGGTGTCGAGGATCTCGACGAGCGTGCGGCCGAGACCGTGTCCCGGTGCCGCGATGCCGAGCAGCGCCGCGACCGTTGGCGCGATGTCGACCAGCCGCGCGTCCTTCGGCGTCGCGCCCCGCGCGATCCCGGCTCCGGCGGCGATGAACGGGACCGCGAGCACCTCGGGCTCGATGCCGCCGTGACCGCCGCGGTCGGTGTGTCCGTGATCGGCCGTGATGATCACGGCGTCCTGCGCGAGGTCGATGTGCGCGAGGGCGCGGGAGATCGCGTGATCGGCGATGTGAGCGGCGGCGCGGTACTGCTCGCTATCGCCGCCGTGCGCGTGGCCGGCGACGTCGACCGCGCCGACGAGCATCACGACGAGCTGGGAGTCGCCGGCGGTCAGCGCGTCACCGGCCTCGACGAAGCCGCCCGGCCACGGCGCGTAGCGCGCGTCGTCGAACGGCGACTCGAGGTTGGCATCCGGTGCGCGCACGGCGGCCGCGAGCTCGCTGTCGCCGCTGACGTCGAGATCGTCGGCGGTCTCGTCGAACCGCTCGTCGCTGTCCTCGTCGCCTGCGTGCGTCACGGTCGGGTGGACGGGCTCGTCCCCACTCGGCACGCGCGCGCGCAAGAACAGGCGCGGCAGCACGTCGTAGTCGGTCGCCATCGCGGTGGTCACACCGGCGTCGTGCGCGCGATCCATCAGCGATTCGATGGCGACCGGCTGCGAGTGATGGTTCGTGCGCACGCCGCTCGCCTCCGGCGGTACGCCGGTGAGGATCGACACGTAGTTCGGGCGCGACCAGGTCGGGTAATGCGAGCGCGCCGCGCCGTCGACCCCGCGCCGGCGCAGGCTGTCGAGGTACGGTAGATCATAGGACTTGTCGAGCCGGAGCCCGTCGACGATGACGACGAACACGCGCCGCGCGAGCCGCGGGGTGTGAGGATCGAACACGGCGGGCTCGACCCGCGACAGCGCCGGGCGATCCTGCTCGAGATCGAACATGAAGCTGGCGCCTGCGAGGCCTGCTTGCACCGCGCCCACGCCGCCGAGTACCAGCAGCGTGAACGCAGCGATCACGACGTTTCGCGTCGGTGCGGTCTCGCGGGCCACGTGACGTCTCACCCCACAGGGTAGCGCGCTCGCATTCACGCCGCACCTAGCGGGAACGAACGCACCATGATATCCGTTGGATCAATGTGGTACCTGGGAACCGTCCCGCACCAGCCAGACGTCGCTTGAGGTTCGCCCCCGACCTCTAACGACCGCGAGGACTCCCATGGACCAGCTCAAGACCATCGGTAAGCACGCCCCGGGCGACGAACCGATTCACCATCTCAAGCCGCACGTCGATCCGTCGACGCTGCAGCACCGCAACCTGCTCGACGGGCCGTTCTGGCAACGGATCCCGGCGTATCGCTCGATCGACGAGGCGACGTTCCTCGATCACACCTGGCAGGCAAAGAACTCGATCACGAACCCGGCGAAGCTGCTCGCCACGGTGCAGGATCTCGTGCCGCGCGAGTTCTATGCGGACGTCGAGCTCGGCTTTCACCACTCGCCGATGTCGATCCGGGTATCCCCGTACCTGCTGTCGCTGATCGACTGGAGCGATCCGGTCAACGATCCGCTGCGCCGGCAGTTCATCCCGATCGCGTCGCGGTTGCTCCCCGATCACCCGAAGCTGACGCTCGACTCGCTCCACGAGCAGGCCGACGCGCCGGTGCCGGGCCTCACGCACCGCTATCCCGACAAGGCGCTGTTCCTGTCGCTCGACACGTGCCCGGTGTACTGCCGGTTCTGCACGCGCAGCTACGCGGTCGGCATCGACACCGATATCGTCGACAAGGTCAGCCTCAAGGCGACCGAGGAGCGCTGGGAGCGCGCGTTCCGCTACATCTCCGAGCGCGCCGAGCTCGAGGATATCGTCGTCTCCGGCGGCGACAGCTACCAGCTCAAGGCTCGCCAGATCACGCTGATCGGCAACCGCCTGCTCGAGATGCCGAACATCCGGCGCATCCGCTTCGCGACCAAGGGTCCGGCGGTGATGCCGATGAAGCTCATCACCGATCACGAGTGGCTCGACGCGCTGACCGCCGTCGTCGAGCGCGGCCGCAAGCTGCACAAGGAGGTCGTCCTCCACACGCACTTCAACCACCCGAACGAGATCACCGCGATCACGAAGCGCGCGCTCGACGGCGTGTTCGAGCGCGGCA
>DAIRFU010000616.1:0-4287 GCA_036794935.1 Kofleriaceae bacterium
GTCGATGAACCGCGCTGACGCTGGCGCGCTCTCTGCAGCGAGACGCGCCAGCGCCAGCGTGGCGTCCCCTCAGCTATTCATGCACCGGCCAGTGGGCCAGCACGCCGGTGTCACCGAAACCATCGGTGTCGATGACGCACAGCGTCCAGTCGCCCTCGGCGTTGCCGTCGATCCCGGCGACCGCGCGATCGGCGAACTCGAAGCCGCCAGCCTGGCTCGGGAAGGTGCCGGTCGGGAAGGCCTCGACCACGGTCCCGTTGTGCTCGAGCGTGCCGCGCAGGACCGAGCGCCAGTCGTGCGTGCCCGAGATGTCCAGCTTGGCCGCGGACGAGTCGCCCTTGCCCGAGACGGTCACCGTCGAGCAGACCGAGCCGGCGTCCTGGGTCGGCAGGTTCGGATCCGCCGACGCGCCCCAGCCGCCACCGCCGTCGCAGTCGCCGGTGATGTCGAGCGACCACGAGTCGATCGTGCCGGTGTCGTAACCAGCCAGGTCGGTGACCTTGAGCTTCCACTGCCCGTTCGCCGGCTGGCCGGAGAACACGCCGAGCTCGAGGCCATTGATCACGATGTTGTCTGCCGAGCCGCCCGAGCGGTTGTGGATCTGGTAGCGGGTTCCGCTCGGCGAGGTCAGCACGGCCTTGAGGTCGCCGATGTACGTGTGCGTGATCGACACCGACAGCCTGATGCTGCCGACGTTGCCGAAGCCACCGACGTCGATGAACGACTTGGCGCCGGAGGTGCGGTTGTCCGGGATGGGCATCGGCACGTCAGTGGCGGCGTAGGTGCCGTTGACGCAGCTGTTGCCGTTCTCCACCGTCACGTTGACGGTCGCGGCAGCGCTGGCAGCCCCGACGTCGTCATAGGCAGTCGCGGTGATCGCGCCCGGGCCGTCAGCCACCGTGGTCGAATCCCACGAGAGCTCATACGGCGCCGTATCGTCGTCCACCGTGGTGCCGTCGGGCAGGCCGAACGAGACGCGGGCGACCGAGCCGTCCGCGTCGGCCGCATCGGCCGATACCACCACGTCGCCGCTCACCGTCGCGCCATCGGCCGGCGCGGTGATCGCGACGGTCGGCGGCTGGTTGACGGTGCCGTCGGTGCTCCAGGTGGCCGACCAGCCGGTCGCCGTGACCGAACCGTCGCTGGAGAACTTCACCGCGAGGAGGGTCGAGGTCGCGTCGGGCGGCGCCACGGGGCCGCTGGTGTTCGACAGCACCTGGCTGTTCGCGTCCTTGATCGTCACGAAGTCGTACCCCGACTCGGTGTTGAACGCGTCGAAGTGCAGGGTCGCGGGCTGGCCGCTCGCCGGCTGGATGCACCAGATGTGGCTGAAGTTGTCCGGGTACGGGTTCGGGTAGTTCGGCGAGGTGAGCGTGCCGCTCTCGGCGGTCAGCGTCTCGTCGCAGATGATCGGCTCGACCGCGCCGTCGCAGAACACGCCGACGTCCTGCCACGACAGGTTCAGCCACTCGCGCTCTTCATCGCTGAAGCCGAGCGCCGCGGCGGCGTCCATGACACCCTGGCACGACTCGGGGAAGGTGCTGCCCGAGGTCCAGTAGCTCGCGTTGGCCTCCCAGAAGGCCTCGCCGACCCGGCGGGTGGCCACGGCGTTCGCCTCGGTGTCGGTGCTGCCGCCGCTCGAGAACCGGCGAGCCGCCATGCAGAACGCCTTGTTGCCGATGCCGCTCGAGTAGTGGACGTCGATGCCGCCGTTGTAGTCGGCGTAGTTGTCGATCGACGCGCCGTCGGCGGTCGGATCGCACATGAAGCGGAGCGCGGTGTCGCCGCGGAAGATGTCGCGGCCGAGATCCCAGTCGGCGTCATCGCCCTCGATGTAGTGCTCGGCGACCGTGCCGGCGATGTCGGAGAACGACTCGTTCATGCCGCCCGACTCGCCCGAGTAGACGAGGTCGGAGTGGAAGGAGGTGTAGCCGTGGTGGATCTCGTGCGCGACCACGTCGACGTCACCGGACAGCGGGTAGAACGTGCTGGCGCCGTCGCCGTAGGTCATCTGCTCGCCGTCCCAGAACGCGTTCTCGTAGGCGGTCGAGTAGTGCACGCGGCTCCGGATGACGAAGCCGTTGTCGTCGATCGAGTTGTGGCCGTACCACTCCGACAGCATGTTGACGACCACCTCGGCGAAGCCGTGCGCGTCGTTGATCGGCGCGTCGCCGATGTTGTCGAGCGGACCGGTCACGACCACGCCGCCCGAGGTGCCGTTCTGCAGGTCGACGGTGACCAGGCGGGCGGTCTCCATGATGAACTCGCCGCCCGACGGCTCGACGTCGAGGGCGTCGGTCCAGGTGCGCGGCACCTTCTCGTTGCCGCCCGGGCCGGAGGCCTGCTCGAGGGTGTGGATCGCGTTGAAGCTCTGCAGCACCTCGCCGCTGTGGGCGTCGACGAAGTAGTTCCACAGGCCCGGGCTGATGCCGCCCTGGAGCTCGGTGAAGAACACGACGTGCCAGGCGAGCGCGGCGTCCCGTCCCGAGCGCGGGAAGATGACGAGGTCGCTCTTCTCACGCGAGTACTTGAGGGAGGCGACCTGGTTGTCCTTGCTCTGGCCCAGGTAGAGCTGCTTGCCGATCTGCATGGCGTTGTCGGCGTCGATACCGGGGGTCGTGTCGACACCCGGAAGGTGGACGGCCAGCGTGCCGTTGAGGCCGCGGAACTTGCCCTCGGCGGCGTGGACCACGAGGTCGGCGCCCCAGACGGGCACGCCCTTGTAGGTCTGCTGCAGGCGCACGTGGGTGCGCTTGTCAGCGCCGAGCCGCGTCGACTTCACGCTGAAGCCGTCGTCGTCCGTCAGACGCAGGCTGGAGTCGTACGTACGGACGTACTTGATCGCCTCGTTCTCGATGTCGCTCGCGCCAGCGGGGGCATCGAACTTCTCGACGATGCGAACAGGGCCGACACCGGGGGTGTCGTCGACGGGACCCTGTGGGGTGGAGTCGCCGCTCGCACACGCGGCAGCGAACATCGTTAGACCTACAAACAGCGTTCTTCTCGGACTGACAGCTCGTCTCAGAACCATGGGGGGACTCTCCTCTCGGGCTGCTCTCTCAGCACGCGCGCGCCAGAATTTGAATCGGCGCCGAATGACGGGGCGGGCGCACGGTAGTGGAAGCGATGTCGTTTTAGAGCCGCAATTTCGTGATGCGTCGGGTCCTTTCATGACCGCTCGGCTTATGTCGTGACTCGACCCACGCCCACCGCAGGGGCGAGACTGCACACTTAAGTCACCGAAAGGTGGTGACTCGGGTATCCATACGGAGGTGTTTGTAATCCCTTTGGATCCGGGCGACCTACATGTACGTAACCGCGTACACCGAGCGACAATCGCAGTAACGCGAGGCGTTACTAACGACGGCGCGTCGTGCCGAAAACCGGTTAATTCGGCCCGGCCGAAAATCTAGCTGGCTAGATTTCTGGCCTCGCGAGATCAACCGAGCTCGACGCCGAGAGCGCGCGCGGAGCGCACGATGTCGCCGTCCGGATCGACGAGCTTCAGCTTCGCCACCGCCTGCTCGAGCGGAGCCGAGACGATCTCGCCGCTCCTCAGCGCTGCCACCTCACCGAAGCGGCCGTCGCGGATGAGATCGACCGCGTGCGCGCCGAAGCGGGTCGCCAGCAGCCGGTCGAAGGCGCACGGCGTCCCGCCGCGCTGCAGGTGGCCGAGCACGGTCACACGCACGTCGTAGTCGGTGCGCGCCGCGATCGCCTCGGCCAGCGCGTGGCCGGCGCCGCCCAGCCGCTCCTGCTGGGTGGCGTCTCCCTTGCGCAGCACGGCGTGTCCGGCCCCCTTCGGCTTGGCCCCCTCCGCCACCACCACGATGCTGTACGAGTTGCCGCCCTCGTGCTTCCTGGCCAGGTGGGCGATCACCCGATCGAGGTCGTAGTCGATCTCCGGGATGAGGATGACGTCGGCGGCCGCGGCCAGCCCGGCGGACATCGCGATCCAGCCGGCGTAGCGGCCCATCACCTCGCAGATGATGATCCGGTCGTGGCTCTCCGCCGTGGTGTGCAGCCGATCGATCGCCTCGCTCGCCACCTCGACCGCGGTCTGGAAGCCGACCGTGTACTCGGTCGCCGCCAGGTCGTTGTCGATGGTCTTCGGCACGCCCACCACCTTCAGCCCCTTGGCCATCAGCTTCTGGCCGATCGACATGGTGCCGTCGCCGTACGGTTGGAACGGCTTCATCCCCAGCGCCTCGTAGGCAGGGCGCGTCTCGTCGTCGGCCTTGAGATACAGCATGTCGTCGTCGATCAGGCCGAAGAACAGCTCACCGG
>DAIRFU010000617.1:0-4279 GCA_036794935.1 Kofleriaceae bacterium
CGCCTCGCCACCCGCGGGCTCGGCGACGTCCGCGATCGGCTCGCCACCCGCGGGCTCGGCGATGTCCGCGATCGGCTCGCCACCTGCGGGCTCGGCGACGTCCGCGATCGGCTCGCCACCCGCGGGCTCGGCGACGGCCGCGACCTCCGCCGGTGGCGGCTCGATGGCGGGCGCGGGGGAGTCGGCTAGCGGGGCGGCCGCGGGCTGCGTACGCGCCTCGTGCGCGGGCTCGGCGCTCGCGAGCACGCGAGGTGCGAGCGCGACATCGAGCCACGCGACATCGAGCACGCCGAGCCCGAGGCTCGCGCCGAGCACGAGCCGCTTCGCGAAGACGGCCACCATACGTCAGACGATCCGGCCGAGCTCCGCCGACACGCGCTTGACCTCGAGGAAGATCAAGCCGAGCTTGGCCTCGCGGGTGACGAGCAGTACGAGTGCCGCTTCGGTGTTGATGGCCTGCAGCACGATGTAGCCCTTCGGCGACCGCGTGTAGATCTGCTCCATGCTCGCGCCCATCAGATCGGCGGAGATGCGCTCGCCGACGCCGAGCAGCGAGGCCGCCATACCGGCGATCAGCTCCTCGTCGACGTCAGACGGCAGCAACGATGCGACGACGAACCCTTCCATGTTGACGACCACCGCACCGACGACGTCGGGGGTGCTGGTGCGAAGGACGCGCAGCGCGTCCGTGATCTTGCTCGCACGACTGACTTGTGTCGCGGCCATACTGTTCCTTTCAGCTCAAAGAGGCACTTGGAGCACGAAAACGACTGTTAATTTGGATTACGGTTTGACTCTGGATGTCGGCCACGGCCATGCGGCCGGCGGCTCGTCCGTGCGGGCGGTTCGCGTGTAGCGATCGAACGGGGTGTCGTCGCGCGGCCCCGGGGTGGGAGGCCGGGTGCGCGCGCGGGACAGCCAGCTCAGTGGTGCCTCGCGCTCGCCCGGGTCCTGGCGATCGTGATCCCAGATCGCGGAGGCCGGCTCGAAGATCTTCGGCACCGCGACCGACGGCCGATCGAACAGGCTCTGGACCGACGTCTGGGTCTCGCGTGCCTCCGAGCCACCGGCGAACACGGCGGCGGGGAGCGCGTGGATCGCGGGCAGCGGTCGCTCGCATGGCAGCTCGAGATCCGACTCGATCTCGATATCGAACGAGTCGACCTCGTCGTCGTCCGCCGGCCTCGTGATCTCGTCCTCGGTCCCGGGGCGGCCCGCGAACAGCGTGTCGAGGTACGCGACCATCTGCTCGTGGCTGAACGCACCCAGCTGCTCGCTGCAGGGCAGCAGCGCCGCCAGCATGTCCTTGCAGTTCTGGTGGCGGGCGGCCGGATCGGGCTGCATCGCGCACAGCACCAGCTCCTCGACCCGCGGATCGACGTCGCGGAGCTCCGTCGGGCGGACGGGCGAGCAGGTGACGATCTTGTGCAGCAGCTCGGCGTCGTTGTCGGCCGTGAACGGCAGCCGGCCGGTGAGCATCAGGTACATGAGGACGCCGAGCGCGTACACGTCGGTGCGCCGATCGGTGACCAGCGACTCGATGCGCTCGGGCGCCATGTACGAGAACTTGCCCTTGAGCCGGTCCGAGCGCGGGCCGTGCGCGCTCGCGTGGGCGACGCCGAAATCGAGGATCTTGCAGATGCCCGCCGTCGCGATCATCACGTTGCTGGGACTCAGGTCGCAGTGGATGATGCCCTGATCGTGCGCGTACTCGAGGCCACGGCAGCAATCGAGCGCGACGCGCAGCGTGAGCTCGATCGGTAGCTGGCGGCCCCTCATCTTCGCCGCCTGCAGGATCTGATGCAGCGGCCGGCCGACCACGTACTCCATCGCGAGCAGGTGGATGCCCTCGTGCGCGATGAAGTCGAACACCTCGATCAGGTTCGGATGGCTCAGCTTGGCGCCGATGCGCGCCTCGTTCGCGAGCATGTCGACGAACAGCTGCTGGCGCGAGAGCTGCGGCAGCAGCGTCTTGAGCACGACGTCCTTCTCGAAGCCGCCATGCCCCTTCGCCGTCGCCAGCCACACCTCGCCCATGCCGCCGCGACCGAGAGGCCGAACGAGCCGGTACTTCCCGATGTTCTCCCCGCTCTCCATGTCCGGATCAGAACTGCACGTCCACGCCGCACGCATCGTGACCGAGGCCGCCGATGCACGTCACCTCCCGGGCCTTGGTCTGCTTGCCCGTGATCGTCTGGACGACCCCGGCGACCAGCCCCGCCTCGAACTGACACAGCATGCGGCCGACCGGCTTCATGCCCGCGCACGTCACGCACTCGTAGACGTCGACGTGGATGCGAGAGCTCGTCATCACCGGCACGACGATGATGCCGAGCGAGATCGCGTTGCACAGCCCGAGGAAGTCGTCGAGGTTGGTGAGACCCAGGTTCTGGCCGAGCTTCTTGCCGGCAACGTACGCGGTCGCACCGGCCCCCCGGCCGATGATGTCCTCGAGCGCGACGAGGCGCAGCAACCGATAGAGCGCGACGCCCGCCTGGTCGCCGAGCTTCGGCCGCACGATCGAGAGGGCGTTCTTGATGTCGACGCGGTTGTCCGCGTCCGTTTTCGCTGCAGCGAGGTCACTCATCGCAACTCACGTTAACGATCTCGTTGTCAATCCGAAAGCGAAATCGTTAGTAATGAGTCACGAGTTAGAAGTCTAAATGTGTGTCTTTAATCTGCATTGTTAACGGATGTCGCGAACGTTACGTTCCGCGCGACGGGCGACGACGCAAAGCTCGAGCGCGCTTACAACTCGAGCGCGAGAGTCGCGAATTCTCGTCGATAACGCGGTGTGCGCTCGCGCTCGCGTGAAGAGGCATACGCGCCGTTACATCACGGGCGAACGTAACGTCACCCACGTGATCGCGGTCCCGCGTCCGCCGGGACGTTGAGGGACGATACATATCCTGGATACGTCGACACTGCTCTGTAACGCACGCCGCAGGATCGCTTGCCAGGGATCGGCCGGGAGCGGCATTCAGTAGCACTGGTCTCGCGTCGCGGACGCGTGGTACGCCTGCTCCGTGGCTCACGGCGCCATGTTGAGACGGCTCGTTCGCGCGCGCGATCTGCTGCACGCCGAGCTGACCCGCGGGCCGACGCTGGACGAGCTCGCGGGCGCGGCCGGACTGTCGCGCGCTCATCTCGCGAGGCAGTTCGCGCAGACCTTCGGCGTGCCGCCGCACCAGTACCTCGTCCAGCTCCGGCTCGACCAGGCGAAGCGCGCGCTCGCCGCCGGCGCCAGCGTCACCGAGGTCTGCGCGCAGGTCGGCTTCGAGAGCCTCGGCACGTTCTCGGCGAGCTTTCGCCGGCGGACCGGCCTGTCGCCGCGCGAGTGGCAGCGGGCGGCGCGGCCCTTCGTGCAGAGCCGGGGCGTCCCGGTGATCTATATCCCGGGCTGCTTTCTCATCCACGCCGCGCACGCCGCGCACGCCGCGCACGCCGAGCACGTTTGAAGAAGTCCGGGGCGCCCGGCTGCGCTACGAACGCGCCATGATCACCAAGCACTCGCACTCGACCATCTACGTCGTCGATCAGGAGCGCGCGAAGGCGTTCTACACCGAGACGCTCGGGCTCGAGGTCCGCGATGACGTGCGGATGGGCACCTTCCGCTGGCTCACCGTCGGTCCCAAGACCCAGCCCGACGCGTGCATCATCCTCTTCGCGATCGAGCCCGGTGCGGCGATGACGGAGGAGCACGCCGGGATGCTGAAGAAGCTCGTCGAGGCCGGCGCGATCGGCGGCGGCGTGCTCGCCACCGACGACTGCAAGCGCGACTACGAGGACCTGAAGGCCAAGGGCGTCGACTTCAAGAGCGAGCCGAAGGAGATGCCGTACGGCACCGAGGCCGTGTTCAGGGACGACTCCGGCAACTTCTGGAGCCTGACCCAGCGCCGCTGATCAGGGCCGCCGATCGAGGGACGCGCGCTCGTGAGCGAGTACGAGGCACGGTGCGGTCAGCGGCGATGGCTGCGTGCCCCGGAGGAGCCGCTCGAGCGTGCGGGCGGCGAGTAGCTGCGCGCGGGCGGCGAGTAGCTGCGTGCGGGCGGCGAGTAGCTGCGTGCGGGCGGCGAGTAGCTGCGCGCGGGCGGCGAGTAGCTGCTCGGTGGGTGGCTCGTCGGCGGCGTGTAGCGGCTCGGTGGCGTGTAGCGACTCGGCGGCGCGTACGTCGTCGGCGGCTGCGGGGGCGTGTACGTACTCGGCGGGCGCGGCGGCGTCGCGCCGGGCGGTCGATACGTCGTCGGTGGCCGGGACGGCGTCGCGATCGGCGAGCGCG
>DAIRFU010000618.1:0-4276 GCA_036794935.1 Kofleriaceae bacterium
CACTCGATCACCTGCCGATCGCCGGCGGCGGCACGCTGGCGGCCAAGGCGAAGGCCAAGGTCGTCGAGGCGCGGCTCGCCCACGCGGTCGACGCCGCGATCACGCTCGCCGCCGATCCGGAGACCGATGGCGCCTGGCGGGTGACGATGGCGGTCCCGATCGAGGCCGTACGCCAGGCACTCGCCGGGCCGCGCGTGCTGCCCGAGGCTGGCGATGCGGGGGCCCGCGTCGTGATCGTCGACGGTGTGAAGAGTAGACCCGCGGTCGGCTACACGATCGGCACGCTCGCGGCGCCGACGCTGTGGGTGACCACGATCCCGGCGTGGGCCAAGGACGCGCCGCACGTCAAGTCCAGGCGCGCGAAGGCCGGCGTCATCGAGGTGGCGGGGCTCGACGCGGCGGGAATCAACGCCAGCCCCGCGACGTTGTTCGTGATCGTGACGAAGTGATCGCTCGCGGGCTGCGCGCGAACCGGCGCGCACCATCTGCTAGGCTACCGGGCGTGATCCGCTGTGTCCTGATCCTCGCCATGCTGGTGTCGGTCGCCCATGCCGAGGATATCGTCGCGTACCAGGCCGAGGGCGATGCGCCGGCCACCGCCGCCGACGCGCGCGTGATGGCGCTCGACGAGGCGTTCGCGCAGGCGGTGCAGACCGCGCTCGGCGAGCTGGTCGCCGGTGACGTGCGCACCGCGCGCAAGGACGAGCTCGATCGCGAGATCGTCGGTCGCGCGCGGCTGTGGGTCGCGAAGTTCGGCGTCACCAGGGACGAGACGGCCGATGGCCGCCGCCAGCTCACGGTCAGCGTGAAGGTCGATCGCGACAAGTTGCGCGCGCGGCTCGCCGAGCTCGGTATCGCAGCACGCGAGGTCGCGCCCGAGCAATCGGCCGCACGCACCGCCACGATCTTGCTGCGCATCACGCTGCCGGACGGCGTGCGTGCCGACTATGGTCCGAACGCCGACCCGGATCTGAGCGGCGTGTCGGCGTTGACCACGCTGCTGCGCAACGCGGGCTTCGCGGTGCGCCGCGCGCCAGACTCGGGGCCGCCGCCGCGTGGTGACGGCGCGCTGCCGCTCGGTGATGGCGAGGCGGACGCGCTCGCCGCCGCCGCGAAGGCCGAGGTGGTGGCGATCGCCGGCGTCACCGTCGGTCCGTCGACCCCCGTTCGCGGCCTGCCGACGAGCGCGTCGCTGGTGACCGCGAACGTGCGCGTCGTCGACCGCAAGGCGCACCAGGTGATCGGGCAGGGCACCGGCATCGCGGCCGCACGCGGCGACGACCGGGGCTACGCGGTCGATCGCGCGCTCGTCGGCGCCGCCGTCGATGCGCTGCCGCCGGAGCCGCCCACGCTGAGCGGCCCCGGCGCGTTTCGCGGCGACGACACGCCGGTCGCCGAGCCCGGCATCGTGCTGGTGCGGCTGCCGGCGAGCACGCCGTACGGGATGGTACTGACCGAGCAGAAGTACCTCGCCGGCGCCAAGGGCGTCCGCTCGGCGACCCTGCGCCGGCTGTCGCCCGCCGGCTGGGTGATCGGCGTCGAGACCAGCGAGCCGGTCGAGCAGATCGCGCGCATCGCGAGGCGCGCGCCGGCGACCGACACCGCGGTGAGCGTCAAGATCGTCGGCGCGATCATCGAGCTCGCGCTGTCGGGGGCGCCGTGACGCGGCTCGCGCTCGCCGCGATCATCGTCGCCTGCGTGGCGTGCGGCGCGCGGCAGCCGACGTCGCAGGTCGACGCCGACGATGCGATCGTCAAGATCGAGACCAACGTGCCCGACGCGAACGTGTTCGTCGACGGCCGCTACTACGGGCCGGTGAAGCTGCTCCGCGGCGGGCTCGCGTTCGAGGCCGGCACCCACCGGCTGGAGCTGCGTCACGAGGACTACTTCTCGCGCTACGTCGAGCTCGATCTCGCGCGGGCCGAGCGCAAGCGGCTCGATCTCGACCTCGCGCCAGTCCTGCCGTAGGCTTCGGCCATGGAAGCGGCGGCGCTGCTCAAGGATGGGTACCGGGTCGGGCAGGCGATCGTGCGCGTGCTCGGCGACTCCACGAAGACGCACGAGATCCACCGCGTCGAGGAGATCACCGGCCGGCCGCGGTTTCGCCACCTGCTCGCCGAGCTCGCGCGTACGCCCGAGGGAGAGCGCCTGCTCGCCGAGCGCCCCGAGCTGTCGAGCGAGCGCGTCGACTTCGGCCACCTGCGCGCGCTGCCCGCGACCACGTTCGGCGGCGCCTACGTCCGTCACCTCGCTGGCAACGGCATCACGGCCGACTACCAGGCGGCGGCGACCCGCCACGTCGACGATCCGGACATCGCCTACCTGATGCGGCGGTTCCGTCAGACCCACGATGTCTGGCACGCGCTGCTCGGGCTCGGCATCGCCGGCCACGAGGAGGTGATCATCCACTCGTTCTCGTACGGTCAGCTGCAGCTGCCCGTGTCGGCGATGATCATGATGCTCGGCACGGTCAAGCACATCGTGCTCGAGCGCCGGTGGGGCGCGCTGCGCCACTCGATGCGCGATGCGTATCGCGCGGGCCGCGAGGCGGCGCCGCTGATGCCGGTGATCTGGGAGGACATCTGGGACGAGCCGCTCGATGCGGTGCGCGCGCGTTATCGCGTGCATCCGCTGGAGCGCCGCTGGCTCGATTGAAGTCCCCCACAGGGATTCATTCGGCGTGAGGTGGTTTTGGTCGTTCCGACCAAGACGCGATCAGTCGCCTCATTCGTGCTACTTGGTGGTGGGGTGACGACACCGGGCTCGCCACAAACGTCGCAGGTGATCGCGATGCTGCGCTGGGCGCTCATCATCATCTTCGTCGCGTTCGGCTGGATCGTGCTGAGCTACACCGCGAGGGTACTCGCGCCGGTGCTCGCCGCGCTGGGGATCGCGTACATGCTCGATCCGGTGCTCGAGCGCCTGGTCCGGGCCGGCACCTCGCGAGCGGTCGGCGCGGCCGTGCTGCTGATCTCGGTCCTGGGCCTGATCATCCTCGGCATCACCGCGGCGGTGCCGGCGGTCGCCCACCAGATCTCCGACTTCGCTCACGACCTGCCGCGCCTGATGACGAACCTCGATCTGTGGCTGCGCGAGCACTTCAAGGTCGAGCTGCCGCACGACTGGAAGCAGTACCTGACGACCGAGAACCTCCAGCACACGCTGGGCACGGGCATCGTCCAGGAGGTCGCGACCGCGGCGCTCGGTGGCGTGTTCGCGGTGCTCGCCGTCATGGCCGAGCTGCTGCTCGTCCCGGTGTTCGCGTTCTACTTCCTCGTCGACTGGCCGAACCTGGTGCGCCGCATCGATCACATGATCCCGCCGCGCAAGCGCCGCGGCGTGCGCGAGATGCTCAGGGAGATCGATCGCGTCGTCGCCGGCTGGGTGCGCGGGCAGGGCATCGTCACCGCGATTCTCGCCGTGCTCTACGCGATCGGCTTCACGGCAGTTGGCATGCCGCTGTCGGTACCGATCGGGCTGCTCGTCGGCGCGCTCACCGTGATCCCGTTCGTCGGCACGTTCGTCGGGGCCGGCATCGCGGCACTCGTCACGATCGCAGATGGCGCCAGCGCGCAGACGCTCGGCATGGTCGGCGGCGTGATCCTCGTCCTCCACCTGCTCGAGGCCGGCGTGCTGACGCCGAAGATCGTCGGCCACCGCGTCGGGCTGTCGGAGACCGGCGCCCTGTTCGCGGTGGTCGCGGGCGGCAAGCTGCTCGGCTTTGTCGGCGTCGTCCTCGCGGTGCCGATCGCGGCCACGTGCGCGGTGCTCGTCCGCTACGCGGTCCGCTACTACGAGCACACCGAGTTCTTCGGCCGCGAGTCCGACGCCGACATCGTGATCACGCCGAGCATGGCGCTGATCATGCCGGGCGTGCGCATCGACACGACGCGGTTCGAGCCCGAGGCGAAGGCCGAGGACTGGGCCGAGGAGATGGAGCTCGCCGCGGCGTCCGGTGCCGTGGCAGTCGCGCCCGAGCTCGCCGGATCGCCGAGCGACGCTCCGGGCACTTTTCCGGACGACGACGAGGGTGAGCCCCGAGACGGCTCCTAGTGTTGGTTGCGTTGCGTCGGTGTGCACGAGCGCCGAAGGGCCGTGCCGGCGCACGGCGTGGTGCCGAGCGCGAGGTGCACGAGCGCCGAAGGGCCGTGCCGGCGCACGGCGTGGTGAGAGCGCGAGGTGCACGAGCCGAAGAGCCGTGCCGGCGCACGGCGTGGTGCAGAGCGCGAGGTGCACGAGCGCCGAAGGGCCGTGCCGGCGCACGGCGTGGTGAGAG
>DAIRFU010000619.1:0-4275 GCA_036794935.1 Kofleriaceae bacterium
GTCGGCTCGCAGCCGAGCTGGCGCAGCGCGGGACCGGACGCGGGCGAGACCGCAGCGTCGCTGTCCGCGGCGCCCGCGGTCCAGGCGCAGACGTTCACCCCGACGAGCGAGCCGGCCGCCCGGTACAACGAGCCGGCGAGGCCGCCCGCGTCGTCGCCACTGGGGGACGCGGTGAGCGCCGCGGTGCGCGAGGCGGCCGCCACCGCGAAGCTACCGGAGCCGACGCCCGATGCGCGGCTGGCTCGCGCGTGTACCGAGCTCGCCGAGTTGATGCCCCAGGGCGGCGCGCTCGAGGTCGATCTGATCCAGTTCGTGATGCACCGCCAGGGCCTGATCGAGCCGGTGCCGCGGCTCTTGTTCATGTGGGCGCCGGTCGGCGAGGTCGACGCGGTGCTCGAGCAGCTGCGGCCCCAGCTCGCCGACATCCTCGGCGAGGGCGTGCGCGGGCGGTTCGGCATCGGCACGGCGAAGCACGGGGGCGACGGCACCGCCGCGATCGTGTTCGCGTACCAGACCGTCGGGCTGTCGACCTCACCGATCCCGCGCAGCGTCGCGGCGGGCGGCAGCGTCGCGATCGACGCCGTCATCGACCCCGCGTACCGCGATCCCGAGCTGTTCGTCACGCGCGAGAACGGGACCACCGATCGCATCGCGGCCGTCGCTGGCAAGCGCGGTGCATTCCGCGCCACGATCCCGTGCGGCGCGCATGTCGGCCGGCAGCAGGTCGAGATCGCGGCGAGCTCGGCGACCGGCTCGACGGCGCTCGCGAACTTCCCGCTGTGGTGCGGTGCCGAGCCGCCGCGCTCGATCACGATCGAGCCGACGCTCGCGGGCGAAGCATCCGCCACGGCCGCAGAGACCGAGCAGCAGCTACTCGCGCTGATCAACCGCGACCGCAAGGCGGCCGGCTTGCCGGCGCTGGCCTGGGACGAGCGGGTCGCCGCGGTGTCGCGCGCGTACTCCGACGAGATGCGCCGGACCCAGGTGGTCGCGCACGTCTCGCCGACGAGCGGCACCGCCGCCGACCGCGTGCGCGCGGCGGGGATCAAGACCGCGGCCGTGCTCGAGAACCTCGCGCGCGCGTACGGCGCCGGCGAGGCGCATGCCGGACTCATGAACAGCCCGGGGCATCGCATGAACATCCTGTCGACCGCGGCGACGCACGTCGGCATCGGCGTCGTGCTCGACGGCGCCGGCACGCAGCGGCCGACGCTGTACGTCACGGAGGTGTTCATCCGGATCCCGCCGAAGGTCGATCGCGCGAAGGCCGCGGACCTCGTGCGCGCACGCATCGATCAGGTGCGCCGCGTCGGCGTCGATCCGACGCTCCAGCGGATCGCGCAACAGCTCGCCGACGGGCTCGCCGCCGGCACGTCCAGCGACTCGCTGTGGCCGGGCGCGCGCAAGCAGCTCGACGCGCTGACCGCCCCGTACGCGCGCGTCTACAGTGTCGTCACGGTCGCGTCGGAGCTGTCGGATCTCGACGGCAAGGGCCTCGTCGGCGACCAGAAGCCCGACATGATCGGCGTCGGCATCGCGCAGGGCAATCACGCCGAGATCGGCGAGGGTGCGATCTGGATCGTGATCCTGATGGCCGATCGCCTGCCGGCCAGGCCCTGATCTCGCGCGCGGATCAGCGCGAGCCGAGCGCGGCGAGCACCGCCATGTCGAGCTGGTCGGCGGCCTCGTACAGCGACTCGCCGTCGGTCGGCATCGTGAACGTCGGCACCGTCGCGCCGACCTGCTCGCACAGGTCAGCCGCGAGTGCGGCGAACGTCGGCTCGCAGCCGACGATCGTGGCGATCACCGCGACCAGCGCGTGGACGTCATCGACGGGCTGCGCCGGCGTCACCGGGCCCAGCCCGGCGGCCGTGATCGTCGGCACCGCGGCGTCGTCGAGCACGATCGTGCGCGTCGCGATCGCGGCGTGGCAGCCGCCGAGCACGTGGATCGCGGCGATGCCGCGCGCGAGCCGCTTGAGCACCCGCAGCGTCTCGGCGATCGGCAGCTGCGGAGTCGAGTCCGCGAGTGGCGCGCCGGCAGGCGCCTCGTAGACCATCACGCGCGCCGCGCGATCGAGGCTGAGCGCGCGCTGCACGAACGGGCTCTGCGCACGTGCGAGCAGCCGCGCGCGGTCGAGTGCGTGGCCGGCGTCCTCGCCATCGAGGAAGCGCTCGATCACGACGGATCGATCGAGCACGGTGTCGACGGCACGGACGAGCTGCGAGACCGGCGTCTGGCCAAGTGGCGTCTCGAACTGATAGCGCGGGCCGACCTCGTCCTCCTCGGCGAGCTGCGCGATCGAGTGCGGCCCGCTCGCTCGCTTCGGCCGCGGTTTCCCGCCGAGCGCGGCCGCGAGCTGACCGGCATCGCGGCGGCCAGCGAGCTCGAGATCATCGAGCTGGCGGCGCAGATCGGCGAGCGTCTGCGTGCGCTCGCGCGGGTTCTTGATCAACAGGCCGGCGAGGATCGGATCCCAGCCGGGGGCCACGCCCTCGGCGACCGTGCTCGCGAGCGGCGCCTCCTCGCCGAGGTGCTGCGCGACGAAGTCGGGGCCGAGGAAGGGCAGGCGGCCGGTGACGGCCTCGAACAGCGTGATGCCGAGCGCGTACAGGTCCGCGGCGATCGAGATCGGCGCGCCGGTGATCTGCTCCGGCGACATGTACGCGAGCGTGCCGATCAGCCCGCCGGTCTGCGTCTGGCCGAGATCGACGAGGTGCGCGACCCCGAAGTCGCCGAGCTTCGCGGTGCCGCGCGCGTCGAAGAAGATGTTCGCCGGCTTGACGTCGCGGTGGACGACGCCGCGGTGATGAGCGGCCTCGAGCCCACCGATGATGTCGAGCGCCATGTGCCGGATCTGGGTCCCCGGCATCCGCTCGCCACCGGCGAGCCGCTGCGCGAGCGAGCCGCCGGGCAAGTACTCCATCGCCAAAAAGCCGCGCTCGACCGAGACGTCGTACACCTCGACGAGCGATGGGTGGCGAAGCGTGCTCGCGAGCCGCGCCTCGCGCACGAACCGCTCGTACGCGGCGCCGCCGCGTGCGCCGGACGCGAAGAACATCTTGAGCGCGACGGGCCGGCCGGCGATCTCGTCGGTCGCGAGGAACACGCGTCCCGACGCGCCGGCGCCGAGCAAGCGCTCGAGCCGGTAGCGCCCGGCGATCACCTCGCGGTCGCGGCCGGTCTTGCGCTCCGCCGTCTCGTCGCGCCAGGCGCGCAGGTACGTATCCAGATCGGCCGGCAGCTCGGGCTCGCTCGCGCGTAGCTCGAGCAGCGCGTCGCGCGCGCCGTCGCGCAGGCCCATCGCGGCGAGCGTCGCGATCAGGTGGCGCTGCGCCTCCGCGCGTAGCGGCACGTGCTTGCGCGCGTCCTGGAGCAAGCGCGTCGCCTCGGGGTACGCACCGCGACGGGCGAGGATGCGGCCGAGCGCGAGCTGCAGCGGCGCCCGCTCGCCGGCCGCCGCCAGATCGAGCGCGCGCTCGAGCAGGCGCCCGGCGTCGCGGTCGCGGCCCGCCGCCTCGAGCAGCCGCGCGGCGTCGAGGTCCTTGTGCGCGCGGGTGTAGAGATCGATCGCCTGGTCCGTGTCACCGAGCTGCTCGGCCAGCGGCGCGGCGTCGGCGTGGCGGCGCATCCGCACCAGCACGTCGAGCGCTGCGCGCTTGCCTTCCTCGGTCGCCGTCAGCTCGCCGAGCAACGCCGCGGTCTGCTCGGTGTCGTGCAGCTCGAGTGCGTTGCGCAGCGCGCGCGGCAGATCGCCGGCGGCCCGCGCCGCGCCCAGCGCGCCGCGAAAGTCCCACAGCTTCTCGTAGAGGTCCGCCGCGCGCCCGGGCTCGCCCGAGTCGAGCGCGAGCTTCGCCGCATCGGCGTGCTTGCCGGCGGCGATCAGCTCCTCGACGGTCTGAAGGTCGGCCACGCACTTCGATTACTAGCAGCTCGCCGCGCTCGCGCACACGCGCTCGGTCGTCAGCGTGCCGGCGGCGCCGTTGCCGCCCGCGTTGCCGTCGCGGTCGCCGGCCGGCGCGCTGGGCGCCGATGCGCCGCCGCTGCCGGCCGCACCCGCCGCACCGCCGGACTGGGTGCACGAGCCGGTGATCGTCGAGTCGCTCGTGCGCACGATGCCGATCGACGAGCCGCCCGCACCGCCACCGCCGCCGCCGCCATGGCCGCCGTGCGCGCCGGTCCCGCCGGTGCCCGGGGTCGCGCTGCCCGGGTGCAGGCCGCCCGAGCCGGCGGTGCCGCCCGACTGGCCGCGCCCACCCGTGCCGCCGGTGCCGC
>DAIRFU010000620.1:0-4272 GCA_036794935.1 Kofleriaceae bacterium
CGACCAGGCCCATCGCGAACGCGCCGCCGAACCCCTTGCCGCCGACCTGGTTGAGCTTGGCCTGCAGGGAGCTCGGCAAATTGAGATCGAACGCACCGAACATCGACGCGGCGAGCGCGATGAACAGCGCGACGAGCGGAAACACGATCCACGGGTTCGCGAGCTGGGTGCCGAAGTCGCCCGCCATGCCGATCAGCGCGAACGTCACGCCGAGCACGGCGTAGGTGACGCCGAGCCCGCCGACGTAGGCGGTGGCGAGGCCGAGTGCGCGGCGGCGGCTGACGTTGTCACCGCGCGCGCCGAAGATCGCGAGCGTGATCGGGATCATCGGGTAGACGCACGGCGTCAGCGAGGTCAGAAACCCGAAGCCGAACGCCGCGAGGAACATCCAGGCCCAGCCGCGCCCCTGGTAGGTGGCGAACGTGCCGTCGTCTGCACCCGCGATCGCGGGCACGAGCAGAATGATCGCGAGAGCGAGCCAGGGCAGAGAACGTCGCATGCGGCGACACTATAGACCGGGGTTGCCTCGGCGGGCATTCCGCCTGTACGGTGCACGCGCCGTGTCAAACGCCTGGATCGATGACTTCACCCCCGCTCACGTCCGGAACCTCGATGTCTACCAGCCGGGCAAGCCGATCGAGGAGCTGGAGCGGGAGCTCGGGATCTCGGGCGCGATCAAGGTCGCATCCAACGAGAATCCGCTAGGACCTTCGCCGAAGGCGCTCGCCGCGATCCCGGCCGCGCTGGCGAGCCTACATCTCTATCCCGACGCCGGCGGTTTCGCGCTGCGGCGCGCGCTCGGCAGCCGCTACGGCGTGCCGATCGAGCAGATCGCGCTCGGTAACGGGTCCAACGACATGCTGTACCAGCTGGTGCTCGCGACGTGCGAGCCGACCGACGAGGTGCTATCGCACGAGTACGCGTTCCTGTCGTACCGGCTGTCCGCGCAGGTGGTCGGCCGCACGTTCGTCACGGCCGAGACGACCAGCGAGCTCGCGTGCGACGTCGACCGGCTGATCGCCGCGATCACGCCGCGCACCCGGCTGGTCGTGATCGGCTCGCCGAACAACCCGACCGGCTCGGTCGTGTCGCGCGCCGATGCCGAGCGCCTGCTCGCCGCGCTGCCGGCGCGCGCGCTGCTCGTGATCGACGAGGCGTACGCGGAGTACGCCGCGCAGTGGCCCGAGGTCGATCACGTCGATGGCCTGGCGCTGCAGAAGCGCGACAAGCGCGTGCTCGTGCTGCGTACGTTCTCCAAGATCTACGGGCTCGCCGGGATCCGGATCGGCTACGGGATCGGCGACCCGGCGGTGATCGGCCTGCTCGGCCGCGTCGGCCGCACGTTCCATGTCTCGGCGCTCGCGATGGTCGCCGCGATCGCGGCACTCGACGATCGCGATCACGTCGAGATCAGCGCGAAGCACGCGCGTACCGTGATCGAGCGCATGCGCGCCGCCGTGCACGCGCCGAACGTGAAGGTCTATCCGTCGCTCGCGAACTTCGTGCTGATCGATTGCGGCAAGCCGTCGGCCGTGATCTACGACAAGCTGCTGCGCATGGGCGTCATCGTGCGGCCGATGGCGGCGTGGGGCCTGCCGAACCACATCCGCGTGTCGGTGGCCGCGCACCAGGAGCTGCCGCGCGTGATCGAGGCCCTCAACACCGCACTCGCATGAGGCGGGGCGCCGGCGCGCTCGTGCTCGCGCTGGCCGTCTGCGCGTGCGGCGCGCGGGCTCACCCCGGCGCCGGCTCGTCACGGCCGGTCGTGCCGGCGACGCTCGCCGAGCGGGTGATCGCGCTGTTGCCGGCGGGTGCCGAGCTGCTCGTCGAGATCGATCTCGCGCGGCTGCGCGCGAACCCGGTCGTCGGCGAGGTGGCGACGCGCGCGCTCGCCGACCTCGGCGACGACGCCCAGCTGCCCGGGTTGCCGATGGCGGTGCAGGGCTCGCCGCTCGCGACGGCGGACCTCGTCGTGCTCGCCGCGTATGGCGTGGGCACCGCGCAGGCGGCGAGCGTGACGCTGCTCGCGACCAAGGACGAGATCGACGGCGCGACGCGCCTCTCGCCCGAGGTCGTCGTGCTCGGCCCACCGGAGTGGGTCGCGCAGCTCGAGGCCAGGGCCGCGATCGCCGCGCGCGAGCCGCTCGCGCCCTCGCTCGCGCTGATGCCGCTGCGCGATCACGCGATGCCGGCGAAGGCGCCGGGTGCCGTGCTGCGGCTCACCGCCCAGCTGCCGTTCGACGCGCGCGTCAGCCTCGCACGCCAGCTCGGCCTGCCCACCGCGCCGGCGCAGCTCTCGATCTGGGGAGACGTCGTCGACGATCTCGCGATCATCATCGATGCCGACGCCGCCGATCCGGGCGACAAGGACGTGAAGGACGCGGCCGATCGGCTCGCGCAGGCGATCCGTTCGCTGCTCGCCGCGGCCGGCGACGAGCCGGCACTCCACGTGCTCGGGCTGACCGGCGCGCTGCGCGATGTCCGGATGATCGATCAGCGGAGCTGGGTGCGAACCATCATCACCGTCGGTCCACGTCAGCTCGCGCGTGCGGTCGAGCGTGCTCGTGCGATGCTCGGCGCATCGCCATGAAGCTGATCGTCGAGCCCGCCACGCGCCCCTTGCACGGAACCATCACGATTCCCGGCGACAAGTCGATCGGCCACCGCGCGCTCTTGTTCTCGCTGCTCACGCCGCTGCCGCTGCGCGTGCTCGGACTCGGCGACGGCGCCGACAACGGGCGCTCGGCGCGCGCGATCACCGCGCTCGGCGCGCGCATCGTGAAGGACGGGCCCGCGCTCGCCATCACCGGCACCGGCCTCGACGCGATGACCGCGCCGGCGGCGCCGATCGACTGCGGCAACTCGGGCACGACGATCCGCCTGCTGTGCGGCCTGCTCGCCGGCCAGCGGTTCGCGACGACGCTCGTCGGCGACGAGTCGCTGTCGAAGCGGCCGATGCGGCGCGTGATCGAGCCGCTCGCGCGGATGGGCGCGTCGATCGCGGGGCAGGGACGTGGCGGACCGAGCGTGCAGGCGGGCGGACTCACTCCGGCCGCCGAACCGAACGTGGAGGCGGACGGATTCACTCCGGCCGCCGAAATCGACGTGACGCCGCCGCTCGTGGTCGGTCCGGCGACTGGCCCGTTGCGCGCGATCGACTACGTGCTGCCGATGGCCTCGGCGCAGGTCAAGACCGCGATCCTGCTCGCCGGTCTGTTCGCCGACGGCGCCACCACCATCACCGAGCCCGGCCCCTCGCGCGATCACTCCGAGCGCATGCTCGCGTACCTCGGCGCGCCGCTCGCGGTGGCCGGCCGCACGACGACGATCGACACGCGCGGCTGGGACCGCCGCCTCGCGCCGCGCGGCCCCGGTGACGCCGGCTTCGAGGTACCGGCCGATCCGTCGTCGGCCGCGTTCCTCGTCGTCGCCGCGCTCCTCGCCGGCGCGCGCGAGGTCCGGCTGCCGGGCGTCTGCGTGAACCCGACGCGCACCGGCTTCCTCGACGCGATCGCCGCGATGGGCGGCGAGGTCACGCGCGAGGACGAGCGCGACGCGGGCCCCGAGCCGGTCGCCACGCTCGTCGTGCGCGGCGCCGTGCGCGAGCTGCGCGGTACCGAGATCGCGGGCGACCTCGCGGTGCGCTCGATCGACGAGCTGCCGATTCTCGCCGTGCTCGCGGCGCGCGCGCGCGGCACCACGGTCGTGCGCGACGCCGAGGAGCTGCGCGTCAAGGAGTCGGACCGGATCGCGACGACGTGCGCGATGCTGCGCGGCTTCGGCATCACCTGCGAGGCCCACCCCGATGGCTTCACCGTCGAGGGCCGCCCGGATCGGCCGCTCGAGCCGGCACACGTCCGCGCCGACGGCGATCACCGGATCGCGATGGCCGCCGCGGTCGCCGGCCTGGTCGCGAGCGGCGCGTCGCGAATCGACGACGCCGATAACGTCGCGACGTCGTATCCCGGCTTCGCCGCCGCGCTCGGCGAGCTCGGTGCGAGCGTGCGCAGCGAGAGCTAGAGACCCGCGTAGTGCGGCCGCGCGCCGCTCGGCTGCGGGTCGCGCGCCATCGCGAGCTCCATCACCTGCGCGTCGGTGCGCTGGCCGCTCCAGTACACGACCTCGCCGTACTCGAGCAGATCGTTCGGCGTGACCACGCGCTGGTGATCGCCGGAGCGCAGCTCGGTCTGCGACGCCCACCACACGAGCTCCGAGCAGTACAGCTTGTCGGGGTTGTCGAAGCCGAACATGCCGGCCTTGTCGAACTCGGCG
>DAIRFU010000621.1:0-4269 GCA_036794935.1 Kofleriaceae bacterium
ATCGAGGATGTCATCCTGGTCGGCGGCATGACGCGGATGCCGCGCGTGCAGTCCGCGGTCGCCGAGTTCTTCGGCCTCGAGCCGTGCAAGGGCGTCCACCCCGACGAGGTCGTCGCGCTCGGCGCCGCGATCCAGGGTGCGGCGCTCACCGACGAGAAGAGCGACATCCTGCTCCTCGACGTCACGCCGCACTCGCTCGGCATCATGATCGTCGGTGGTTACTTCCACAAGCTCATCGAGCAGAACACCACGGTGCCGACCAGCGAGTCGCACGTGTTCACGACGGTCAAGGACAACCAGACCTCGGTGAAGATCCTCGTCCTCCAGGGCGAGAGCGATCGCGCCGAGGAGAACGAGCTGCTCGGCGAGTTCGTGCTCACCGGGCTGCGGCGCGCGCCGCGCGGCGAGGTCGAGGTCGAGGTTCAGTTCCACATCAGCGCGGACGGCATCGTGTCGGTCAAGGCGAAGGACCTCGAGACCGGGCTCGAGCAGTCGATCACGGTGACCGCGACCTCGGGCCTGACCGAGGACGAGATCAAGAAGATGATCGACGCGAACAAGGACTACATGGTCGAGGTTCGCAGCGGCCAGGAGTTCGACAAGGCGCGCCACCAGGCCGAGAAGTCGCTCGAGGAGATCGAGGGGCTGTTCCCGCAGGTGACCGACGCGATCGCCGGCTCCGATTTCGGCCAGGATGCGGTCAAGAAGGCGCGCGCCGTCGTCGAGCGCACACGCCAGGCGATCACGGCCAAGGACCTGACGACGCTCGCGGACGCGACCGAGGCGCTCAACCGCACGCTCAACATGTTCCGCGGAGTTGTGTCGAAGACACGCGGGTAACGCCGGTGGGCTCACCGCCAGACATCGAGCGTCTCATCGAGATGGGACTCTCTCGCTACGGCGCCGGCGACCTCGACGCCGCGCTGGTGTTGTGGGAAGAGGCGCTCGCGATCGATCCCGACAACGCGCAGGCGAGCAGCTACATCAGCTACGTGCGCCTCCACTACGAGATGCTCGGCAGCGGCGAGCCCGACGTCTCGCCCGGCGATGACGTTCCGTTCGGCATCGTCGAGGAGCCCGAGTACCAGATCGAGATCCTGCCGGGCGAGCTCCCCGCGCGCGAATCGAAGCCCGTCCTCGCGAACGAGACGATCGACGAGGGCTGGCTCGACGAGGGGTGGCTCGATGACGAGGCGACCTATGACGCCGCGGCGCGCGGAGCGGCCGCTGACGACGAGCCCCAGGCGATCGAGCTCGAGGCCGATCTGCCGTCGATCGAGCTCGAGGCCGATCTGCCACCGGCGCTCGACTTCGACGACGCCACGCGCGAGTACCCCGGCGCGCCGGCCGACCTCGCGGTGCCGAACACGGCCGCCGACTTCAGCGACTCGGCCGGGACGAGGGAGTTCCGTCAGGACGGCGCGCGCGAGCCATCGGGCGGCATCGATTTTCGCGACGAGTACACCGGCGGCTTCGGCGGCGAGAGCACGACCGGGTTCAGCTCGCAGGAGACGGAGGTGCGCCGGCGCGATCTCGGCTTCGTGCAGCCCGTCGGCTCGGCCGAGCCCGAGCAGGACGCGCCCCGAGCTGCGGTGTCGATCGGCGACGCGCCGACGATGGACAGCATCTCGATCGGCGACACGCTGGAGCACGGGGCGTCGCCGCGGCAGCCCGCCGAGGACGACCTGCTGGCGTCGCTGCCGCAGCCGCGCCCGGCACCACCGCTCGACGAGACGCAGGATGTCCCGGTGATCGCGCCCGCGAAGACGACGCGCCGGATGGGCGATACCGGGGCACCGCCGAGCACGAAGGCGGTCACCAAGGAGCTGCCCGGTGCGAGGCGTCTGCCGGCGCGCCGCGATACCGCCGATCTCTCGCAGGCCGAGGTCATGCTGACGCACGCGCAGACGCAGGACTTCGACGCCCGCAAGATCGACATCACCGCGCCGACCCGCGAGCTCGGCCTGCGACCTGCGGGGCCCCGTCCCGGCACGCTGCCGAACCCGGTCGACGAGGACGCGCTCACCACGCAATCCGACGTGCGGGCGATTCGCGACGCCGCGGCGCGCGACGCGGGCACCCAGTCCGACATCGCGCTGCCGTTCGATCCGATCGACGCGCGCAGCGCGCAGATCCTCGAGGAGGTCGACGCCGGCGCACCGGCAGACGAGGCGCGCGAGGACCAGACGCGGCGGCGCATCGGGGCGCTGCTCGAGCGCGCGGTCGCGTGGAACGACGCGGGCGACGTCGACAAGGCGATGTGCGCGGTCGATCTCGCGCTCTCCGAGGATCCGGACAGCGCGCTCGGCCAGAAGCTGATCACGCGTAACCGCGACACGATCATGTCGGTGTTTCAGGGCTTCCTCGGCGATCTCGAGCGGATGCCGCAGCTCGCCCGCCCGCTGCACGAGCTGCAGGACGCCCCGATCAGCCCGCGCGCCGCGTTCCTGCTGTCGCGCATCGACGGCACGCTGTCGATCGACGAGCTGCTCGACGTCAGCGGCATGCCGCGGCTCGAGGCGTATCGCCACCTCTGCCAGCTCTTCCTGCGCGGCATCCTGCGGTGAGCGTGCTGATCACGCGCGTCACCAACGCGGTCGCTGCCCGCAAGCATGTCGGGACCGCACAGCTGCGCGTCGTCGACGGTCCGGATCGCGGCGTCGAGCTCGAGCTGCCGCACGCGGGTGTCGTGATCGGCACCGACAAGGCGTGCGATGTCGTGCTGACCGACGCGTTCGTCTCGCGCCGCCACTGCTCGGTCGCGCCGTCGCCCGCGGGCTTCTCGATCACCGACCTCGGTTCGCGCAACGGCACCGTGATCGACGGCGTCGCGGTCGGCAAGGTGGTCGCGCCGCCCGGGGTGGCGCTACGGATCGGCAAGACGCTCGTCCAGCTCATGCCGGCCGACGAGGTCGTCGACATCCCGCCGTCGGCGCACGATCACTTCGGCGGCCTGTACGGCGACTCGATCGCGATGCGCCAGGTGTTCGCGATCCTCGAGCGCGCGAGCAAGTCGGACGCGCCGGTCCTGTTCCTCGGCGAGAGCGGTACCGGCAAGGAGCTGATGGCGCGCGGCGTCCACGACGCGTCACCGCGGGCGAAGGGGCCGTTCGTCGTGTTCGACTGCGGCGCGTCGACCGAGACCTTGATCGAGAGCGATCTGTTCGGCCACACCAGGGGCGCGTTCACCGGCGCCGCGGGCGAGCGCGTCGGCGCGTTCGCGGCCGCACACGGCGGCACGCTGTTCCTCGACGAGATCGGCGATCTGCCGGTCGGCCTTCAGCCCAAGCTCCTGCGCATGCTCGAGGCCGGCGAGGTCATGCCGCTCGGCGGCCGCAAGCCGGAGAAGTACGACGTCCGCATCGTCGCGGCGACGCACCGCGACGTGTTCGGCGAGGTCGCGCGCGGCGGCTTTCGCGGCGACCTCTACTACCGGCTCGCGGTCGTCGAGGTCCACGTCCCGCCGCTGCGCCAGCGCACCGGCGATCTGAATCGGCTCGTCGAGATGTTCCTCGCGCGCGCGGGCGCGCCGCAGCTCGCGTCGCAGGTCGGCGGCGCCGCGCTCGACCGGCTCGAGCGCTATCACTGGCCGGGCAACGTGCGCGAGCTGCGCAACGTGATCACGCGCGCGGTCGCGCTCGCCGGTCCCGACGATGACTTCCAGTCGCTGCCGTTCGTGCTGCGGCCGACCGCGGCCCCACCGCCGGATGGAACCGCGTTCAAGGCCGATCGCCCGTTCCACGACGCCAAGGACGAGCTCGTCGCGCGTTTCGAACGCGAGTACTTGAGCGATCTCGTCACGCGGGCCGGCGGTAATCTGTCGCAGGCCGCGCGGATCGCCGGCCTCGAACGCAAGTTCCTGTACAAGCTGCTCGAACGCGCGGGTCTCCGGCCGAGCTCGGCAACCCCGCGCGACGAAGGTGACGAATGAGCCGTATCTACCGCCAGCTCCCCGCCAAGGGCACCCGCCTCGGCATCGCGTACTCCGGTGGCCTCGATACCCGCTGCGCGGTCGCGTGGCTCGCCGAGCAGGGCATGGAGGTCTACGCGTACACCGCCGACCTCGCGCAACCCGACGAGGCGAACGCCGCCGACATCCCGCCGACCGCGCTCGCCCATGGCGCCCGCCAGGCGCGCCTGCTCGACGTCCGCGAGGGCCTCGCCCGCGAGTGTCTGACCGCGATCCAGTGCCGAGCGTTCCACCTCGTCGTCGGCGGCAAGACGTATTTCAACATCACGAATTATGAGAAGTTGCATGAATTGTTCGGC
>DAIRFU010000622.1:0-1640 GCA_036794935.1 Kofleriaceae bacterium
TGCCGGTGCTGCGCGTGCTCGTGCTGCTCGTGCTGCTCGTGCCCGTGCTGCCCGTCGCAGGCGCTCCGGCGACGGGCGTCGGCCGCACGGGCGTGCCGCTCGCGATCGGCGGTGTGGCGACGGGCTGCACATCCCAGCCGTCGTCCAAGGCACCCGATGCATCGGCGACGTACGTCGGCAGCGCATCGCTATCGCTATCCTCGTCGGCGGGGAGCGGGATCCCGCTGCTGACCTCGGTCAGGCGGTCGCCGAGCTCGGTCTCGCCATCGAAGTGAGACATGCCCCGCAGCGCGGCAGCGCCCGCGAGCTCGCTGCGCTTCGGTGTGCCGGCGACCTGCGAGGCGACCGGAATCTGCACCGTGATGGGCTTGCGGCGCGGCTCCGGCACGATCGGCACCGGGATCGGGGCCGTGTCGATCCGGAACGGTCGCGGACGGTCCGGGCTCGCGGGGACCGCGGGCATCACCGGGATCTGTGCGGTCAGCGGACGCGGCCGCTTCGTGAGCGTCGACGCGGGGAGCGGCAGCCGCGTGCTCACCGACGAGCGCGGCGGGGCGGCCGGCTGGTTCGTGATCGCCTTCGTGCGCGCCTTGACGATCGGCGAGCTGTGGAGGGCGTCGACGCTGCTCGGGATCGCGAGCTGCTGCAGCGCCTCGTCGGGCGGCGAGACCAGCGCGCTCGCCGAGCCGTCGAAGTCGACGGTCAGCTCGAACTCGACCTCGTCGTCGTCATCGTCGACGAGCCACGGCTCCAGACGGTGACCGAACTGCTGCTTCATGAACGCGGCGAGCGCGCTCGTCGAGGTCCGCAGGCCGGCGCGGATCGCGAACTGCTCCAGCGCCTCGCGAAGCTCGTCCGCGGACTGGTAGCGATCGTCCGCGCGTAGCGCGAGCGCCTTCAGCATGATCGCCTCGAGCGCGGGTGGCAGGTCGGGGCGGTGCGAGCGCGGCGCCGGCACCTTGCCACCGACGATCGCGCTCATCGTGAGGAAGTCGTTGTCCGCCTTGAACAGACGACGCGTCGTGACCAGCTCGTAGAGCACGATGCCGAGCGCGAACACGTCGCTGCGACGATCGACCTGGCTGCCCGTGCACTGCTCGGGCGACATGTACGAGGCCTTGCCCTTGAGCGTGCCGGCCTGGGTCTCTTGGCTGCGCGCGGCGGCCTTGGCGATGCCGAAGTCGACGACCTTCACGTTGCCGTCGTAGCCGACGAGGATGTTCGCCGGCGTCACGTCGCGATGCACGATGCCGAGTGGCTTGCGATCGGAGCCGCGCTGCTCGTGCGCGTGGTGCAGGCCGACGGCCGCGGCGCTGATGATCGTGATGACGTGCTCGAGCGGCACCCACTGCTTGTGGCGCGCGAGGTTCGTGAGCAGCCGGCGCAGATCCTCGCCGTGCACGTACTCCATCGCGAAGAAGTACTCGTTACCCTCCTGCCCGATGTCGTGGACCTGGACGATGTTGGCGTGGTGCAGCTGCGCCGCGAGCCGCGCCTCGTCGAGGAACATCCGGACGAACGCCTGGTCCTTGGCCTGGCCCGGCCGGATGCGCTTGATCACGACATGACGCGTGAACCCCTCGATCCCGGTGGCGCGCGCGAAACCGATGCGAATGGCGCTGCCCTTGCCACCGTTTCTC
>DAIRFU010000622.1:1650-4258 GCA_036794935.1 Kofleriaceae bacterium
ACCTCGGCCATACCGCCGCTCGCCAGATGTTTCACGATCTGGTAGCGACCGAGCCTTCCGCCCGCAGCTGTGGTCGTTCCCCCCACGCTAGTGCAAGCGTGACGCGCGACGGGCAGTTAGGTCAAGCGCCGGGCTGCGTGGCTCCGATGTAGGTGTCGCGAATCACGCGCGTGCGCCGGCGTCCGAAAACGCGAAGACCCTCGCAGCGAGGCGAGGGTCCCAGCAGATCTGCGCAGCCGATCAGCGCTTGCTGAACTGGAAGCGAGCGCGCGCGGCCTTCTGGCCGTACTTCTTGCGCTCCTTCTTGCGCGGGTCGCGCGTGACGTAGCCGGCCGCCTTCAGCTTGGGGCGCAGCTCGCTGTCGGTCTTCATCAGCGCGCGCGTGATCCCGTGACGGATCGCGCCGGCCTGCGAAGCGATGCCACCACCGACCACCGTCGCGTGGATGTCGTACTTGTCGAGCAGCGCGACCTCTTCGAGCGCCTGGCGGATCACCATGCGCGCGGTCGGCCGCGAGAAGTAATCCTCGTCGCTGCGATCGTTGATCGTGAACTTGCCCTCGCCGGCGGTGATCCACACGCGAGCGATGGCGGTCTTGCGGCGACCCGTGGCGTACGTCTTCTGCGCTGTCGTCATCTTCGTCAATCCTAGTTCTTGCCGGGATTCGTGGTGCCGAGGACGCGCGGCTTCTGTGCCGTGTGCTCGTGCTCGCTGCCCTTGTAGATCTTCAGCTTCTTGATGATGCGGCGGCCGAGCGGCCCCTTCGGCATCATGCCCCAGACGGCCTCGCGAATCGCGCGCTCGGGATTATCCGCGAGGACATCCTTCGCTTGCCGCGTCTTCAGGCCACCCGGATACAGCGTGTGGTGGTGGTAGAGCTTCTTGTCGGCCTTGTCGCCCGTCAGCTTGATCTGGCCGGCGTTGAGCACGATCACGAAGTCGCCCATGTCGACGTTCGGCGTATAGGTCGCCTTGTGCTTGCCACGAAGGACCATCGCGATCTTCGACGCGAGCCGACCGAGCGTCTGGCCCGTCGCATCGACCACGTACCACTCGCGCTGCGCCTCGCCAGCCTCTTTGGTGAGCCAGAAGCTCTTTTGCGTCATCATTGGAAGTGTCGTCCTGCCTGGAAAAACGGCTGCGTAAGGAGCGGATCGTCTACAAGGTTGCGAAAGCGCTGTCAAGACTCGCCCTCGCATGACCTGTTGATTCGTTCAGTGTCACCCGCCTGTGGTACCACCAGCGCGTGCGCGTCGGGTTCATTCTGAAGCCAGATAAAACCGAGGCCGGGGTCCTGCTCGAGGAGCTGGTGCCCTGGCTGAGAGATCAAGGACATGTGCCGGTCGTCCCGACGGAGGACCAGATCGCCCCGGCCGGGTCCGAGATCCTCCCAGAGGACGAGCTGGGCAACGCCGTCGACCTCGCGGTCGTGCTCGGCGGGGATGGCACGATGTTGCGTGCGGCCCGGCTGGTCGCCGACCAGGGCAAGCCGGTCCTCGGCATCAACCTGGGCCAGCTCGGCTTTCTGGCGATGTTCTCGCCCGCCGAGGCGAAGACGGCCATCGCGGCGGCGCTCGCCGGCAAGCTGCCGCGGGCGGAGCGGATGCGGCTGCAGGTCACGTTCTTGCGCACCGGCGCGGAGCCGGTGGTGAAGTTCGCGCTCAACGACTCGGTGCTGCATCAGGGCGCCATGGCGCGGCTGATCGAGGTCAATGCCTGGTGCGACGGGCAGCTGATCGCCGCGTACCGGGCGGACGGCCTCATCATCGCGACGCCGACCGGCTCGACGGCCTACAACATGGCGGCGGGCGGACCGATCGTCGTGCCCGGCCAGGCGGCGATGACGCTGACGCCGATCTGCGCGCACGCGCTGACCAACCGGCCGCTCGTCATCACGGCGGGCTCGATCATCCGGCTCCAGCTCGGCGCCGAGGCGCGCGGCGTGATCCTCACCGTCGACGGCCAGTGGGCGCACTCGTTTCTGCCCGGCGATGCGGTCGAGATGACGGCGGCCCAGCGGCCGCTCGTCATGTTCGTGTCGCAGCAGAGCTTCTTCGATGTGATGCGAGACAAGCTGCACTGGGGCGTGCGGCTCGATAAAGGAGCGAAGTGATGCTGAGGCATCTGCGCGCGACGAACTTTGCAATCCTGTCCGACGTCGAGATCGAGCTCGGCACCGGCATGAACGTGCTCACCGGCGAGACCGGCGCGGGCAAGTCGCTGATCGTCGAGGCGGTCAACCTGCTCCGCGGCGGCCGCGCCTCGGCGGACATCCCGCGCACCGGCACCGACGAGGCGGTCGTCGAGGCGACGGTCGAGGTGCCCGACGATCTGCGGGCGCGCGTCGCCGGCGTGCTCGAGGGCGCCGGGCTGCCGCACGACGGCGAGGAGGTGTTCATCCGCCGCGTGATCTCCCGCGGCGCGGCCCCGCGCGAGATCAAAGGTGACACGGGGCAGCGGGGCGGCCGCAGCCGCTGCTACGTCAACGGCGCGCTGACCACCGCCGCGCGGCTCGCCGAGCTGGGCGCGCTGCTCATCGATCTGTCGGGTCAGCACCAGCACCAGGGCCTGGTCGATCCGGGGCGTCACCTCGAGATCATCGATCTGT
>DAIRFU010000623.1:0-4247 GCA_036794935.1 Kofleriaceae bacterium
CCTCGCCGATGACGACCGTGACCTCGTCGGGGGTCGTGCCGATGACGACCGTATCGAGCTGCCTGGTGACCGGCTGTGCCGCGGCGAGCGTATCGAGCCACGCGACCTGGTCGCGCGCGACCCGGAGCAGCTTCTCGAACACCGGCGAGTGGCGCGCATGCGCGACGTCGCAGGCGAACACGACGCTGGTGTCGTCGGGCAAGTACTTGAGCGCCGCGGTACCGCGGCCCGCGTCGGCACGGCCGGCGAGCACGAGGACGAACAGGACGGCGAGCGCGTGTCGCATGAGCGTAGTCTGGCTCGGACGGCACCGGGCGGGCTGGAATTCAGCATCCGACCTGGCCGATACTGGCCATGGTGGGGGCACCGCAGTGGCAAATCGCGGTCTCGGGCGCGATCCCCGCGCTCGTCGCGATGTGGATCATCGATCGCCTCGATCGCAAGCGCCCCGAGCCCGCGCGGACCCGCCGACTGGTCACGTTCGTGGGCATGCTGTCGGTGATCCCGGCCCTGATCCTCGAGCTCGTCGTCGGCGGCACGCTCGGCGAGCAGATCGCGCCGCGTATGACGTATCAGGGCGCGAGCTTCCAGGCCTTCGTGATCGCGGCCGCGATCGAGGAGGCGTGCAAGATCTTGGTCGTTTACTGGGTCGTGTGGCGGCGGCCCGAGTTCGACGAGCGCATGGACGGCATCGTGTACGCGAGCCGCGCCGGGCTGGGCTTCGCGCTCGTCGAGAACGTGATGTACCTGCTCCAGCAGGACACGCTCGGCGGCCAGCTCCAGACGTGGATCTTGCGCGCGGTGCTCGCGGTCCCGGGCCACGCGATGTGGACCGGCATGATCGGCGCGATGGCGGCGCGGCGGCGGTTCGACGGTCGCGGGCTCGGCCTGCTCGGCGGCTACCTGCTCGCCGTGTCGTTTCACGGCGCGTACGATCTCGTCGCGTTCCTGCAGGCACCGCTCCACCTCGAGGGCTACGACCACTACCTGCCCGGCCTGATGCCGGCGCTGATCGGGCTCACCCTGCTCGCGTTCTTCGTGCTGCGCTCGCAGGCGCGGATGGCGCTCAGGCTCGACGACGCCGACGCGGTGCTCAGCGCGGCGCGGGCGGCACCGTCCGCAGGAACACGATGACCGCGGCGGCGCCGGCGATGATGGCGCCGGCGAAGAACCACAGCCCCGGGCCGAGCGACGCGCCGGTGACGCCGGGAAACGCGGTGGCGAAGTAGCCGCCGGCGACGGCGGCCGTGATGATCGCGGACAGCGAGGCGCGCGCGACGAGCCTGGGCTCGCGCTTCGCCGCTCGCGCGCCGGCGAACATGAGCAGCACGAACATCGCGATGTAGCCGGCCACACGCGTCGCGAGCGCGCTGCGCGCCCACAGCTCGCTGCCTTCGATCCAGGCCAGGCCGGATGCACGACACTCGCCGCCGAAACAGCGGTGTGTGCCGAACGGGCCGATATCGACCTCGCCGATCGACCACCACGGACTCTGCACGGCGAGCGCGAAGGCAACCGCCGCGGCGACGGCGAGGATCACGGTAATCACGCGGGATCGCATGGGCTGTAACGCGGGCGCATAGTGCGTGTGAAAGGTTTGTACATCAAGCGCTTCGTGGCAGCGCCTGCCAGGGGATTTAGCACGCCGCCTACATTGACCTCGCCCATGTAGGCGGCCCAAGAATCTTGGTCGGTCGACGTATGAGCCGCGCACTTGTCCTCGCGTACCTGGTGGCCACCGCCGGCGTGGTCCACGCGGCTCCGCCGCCGCTGGCGCTCATCGATCGGGTGCTCCACCAGGCCGAAGGGGAGATCCCCGATCTGCGCGTGCTGACGACCGAGCCGGTCGAGCGCACCGAGAGCTCGGGCTACGGCTGGCGCGAGGACCCGATCAACCGCCGCGCGAAGTTTCACCAGGGCACCGACTATCGCGGCAAGCGCGGCACACCGGTGCTCGCGGCCGGCGATGGCACGGTCGTGTTCGCCCGTCGGCGCGGCGGCTACGGCCGCGTCGTGTTCGTCGATCACGGCAACGGCGTCGTCACCCGCTACGCGCACCTCGACAAGATCGAGTGCCACGTCGGCGACAAGCTCGTCGCCGGGCAGCGGCTTGGCAGGCTCGGCTCATCCGGCCGCACGACCGGCGCGCACCTGCACTTCGAGGTCCGGCTCGCCGGCCGCTCGGTCGATCCGAACACCGCGATGGTCGTCGCCGAGCTGTGGCGCGAGAATCCCGCGGTGGGACAGATCGCCGCATTCGCGCTCGACCCCGACCTCCAGGCGCAGTCGCGGGACGCCGAGAGCCGCGACGTGAGGCCCGAGCGCCGCGGCCGGGCGAAGCGCAAGCAGAATCTCTGGTAGACGGGCAGCACGCGGGCACGCCTGCTAGTCTGCCGCGGTGGTTCGCTCGCCCGACCTGATCGCCAGGCGCTACGTCGCGTGGCTCAAGCGCCGCGCCCTCGCCATCCTGATCGGGCACCTGCTCGTGCTCGCCGGCGCCATCTACCTGATCGCGTTCCGGTTGCCGCTGCGCGCGGACTTCTCCTATCTGCTCCCCCAGGACGTGCCCGCCGTCCGCGACCTGCGCAAGCTCGAGTCGCGCGTCAAGGCGAGCGACGTCGTGCTCGTGCTCGTCCGCGCGCAGACGCCCGACGCGCGTGCCGCGGCGACGCAGCAGATGATCGACGGCCTGACCGCCGCGCACTCGCCGCTGATCGCGCGGGTCAGCGGCGACGAGCGCGAGATCCGCGAGTTCCTCCAGCACGAGCGCCACCTGTTCGTGCCGGTCGACGAGCTGACCGCCGCGCGGGATGCGCTGCGCGAGAAGGTCGACCGCGCGAAGCTCGAGGCGAACCCGCTGTTCATCGACCTCGACGACGACGAGGGTCCCGAGCAGGCCGCCGCCGACGCGAAGCAGCTCGACGAGCTTCGCGCGAAGCGCCGCGACGCCGAGGCCAGGCTCGCGAAGCCGACGAACGTCTCGGCCGACGGCCTGGTCGGCAAGATCGAGATCGGCACGACGTTCCGCTCGACGGACGCGAAGTCCGCCGAGGCGCTGCTCGAGGTCGCGAACGCCGTCCGCACCGACGTGCAGGCGCGAGTACCCGGCGTCGAGATCGGCTTCACCGGCGGGCCGGTGACCGCGTTATCCGAGCATCACGCGATCACCAAGGGCATCGTGCTGTCGAGCCTCGTCACGGCCGCCCTGGTCGCGCTCGTGCTCGCCCTGTTCTTCCGCAGCGCGACCTTGCTCGTGCTGCTGGTCGGCACGATCGCGATCGCGACCGCCGCGTCGTTCGGCGCCGCCGCGATCACCGTCGGCCACCTCAACGCGGCCACCGCGTTCCTCGGCGCGATCATCGCCGGCAACGGGATCAACTACGGCATCCTGCTGATCGCACGCTACCTGGAGGAGCGCCGCCGCCATGGCGTCGACGACGCGCTCGCCCACGCCATCGTCGGCACGCTGCGGCCGACCGCGGTCGCCTCGCTCGGCGCGTCGATCGCGTACGGCTCGCTCGCCGCGACCAGCTTCAAGGGCTTCGCCGACTTCGCGGTGATCGGCGCGATCGGCATGATGCTGTGCTGGGTCGCCTCGTACATGCTGTTGCCCGCGCTCATGCTGCGGTTCGGCCGCACCAGCAAGATCTTCGTCGGCAATCCGTTCGTCGGCAGCGCGCTCGCCCGCGTGCTCGGGTTCCGGCGCTCGGGGCTCGTGATCGCGGCCGCGGCGGTGCTGTTCACCATCGCCGGCGTGATCACGGTGCGCTACGTCGCCGCCGATCCGTTCGAGTACGACATCAAGAAGCTGCGCTCCGAGGGCGCCGACGCGATCGCCGCGCGCGACCTCATGAAGATCTCCGACGACAACTTCGGCCGCGGCCACACCGGGCGTACGTACATCGCGGCCGACCGTCCCGCGCAGGTGCCGATGATCATCGACGCGCTGCACGCGATCGATCGTGGCAAGCCCGAGCAGGCGAAGACGATCGGCACGATCGAGTCGATCCTGACGTTCGTGCCGCCCGATCAGAAGGAGCGGATCGCCGTGCTCGGCGAGATCCGCTCGCTCGTCGACGACGCGCTCGATGCCGCCGATGACGACGAGCGCGCCGAGCTCACCGAGCTGCGCCCGCCCGACGAGCTGCACGCGTTCACGGCCAAGGACCTGCCGGCGACCCTGCGCGACCGGCTCACCGAGAAGGACGGCCGTCTCGGCTACCTGATCTCGATCCGGCCCGCGAGGA
>DAIRFU010000624.1:0-4246 GCA_036794935.1 Kofleriaceae bacterium
CAGGTTGAACGTCCAGCGCAGGCCATCGTCGGAGACCTGCCAGCTGGTCGCGAGCCGCGGCTCGATATCGGTGGTGCCCGGCTTCCAGCCGACCAGCCCCTCGAAGATCAGCTCGCCGACCTCGATCGACTCGCTGTCGGTCGCGCGCGCCGGATCGAGCGCGATCACGTCCGACGCCTGCGCGACGACGAGCGCCCCGGGGTCGCGTCGCTGGTGCAGCGTCTCGCGTTTGGCATCGCAGCCCACCGCGAGGACGAGCGCCGTCAGCGCAAACACCCTCATTACCAGCTGAATGTAGCATCCGGCCCTGCCGATTGACTCTCGGCTTTCACTGACTTAGCGTCCCGAAACTATCGTGCACGTCACGATGAATCTGGGACCCACGTCTTCGTCGAAGGGGAGCCTTACGTCCATGCGCTTGCTTGCACTAGTCGTTTCAACGGGCCTGCTCGGGGCGTGTAGCCCGCAGGATCTCGCCGTCAATTCCACGTCGAAGGTGCTGGCCGCGGCACAGCCGAGCCTGCAGCAGGAGAGCGACTACGATATGGCCCGCCAGGCCATCCCGGGTGCGCTCAAGACCGTCGAGGGCTTCTGGGTCAGCGGGTTCGGCAACTCCGATGCCCAGAAGCGGCTCGAGAAGATCCTCACCGAGGGGTATTGCCAGTACGGCACCGGCTTCGTCGAGGACGACTGGGAAATCGCGAAGTTCGCGCAGGACCTGCCGGCGATCGAGAACGGCAACACGCGCGCGACCCACGTGTTCACGCGTTGCCTGAACTTCTCGCTCAAGCTGCTCGGCGCGCGCTGGCAGAAGGAGATCTTCGGTACCCCCGAGCAGGTCAAGAAGCTGCTCGCGGACACCGGCAAGGGCCACCGCTTCGAGCTGATGTGGGCCGGCGCGGCGCTCGGCGGCCTCGTCAACCACAACCTGGAGAAGATCGAGATGATCGCGCTGGTCCCCACGGTCCAGCAGATCCTCGAGCGCGTCGTCGAGATCGACGAGAAGAACGGCGCGCCGTCGAACAAGGCGCACGCCGCCCTGCCCTACCTCGCGCTCGGCATGGTGCACTCCGGCGCGCCGAAGTCGATGGGTGGCCACCCGGAGCAGGCCAAGGCCATGTTCGAGAAGGCGCTCGCCATCACCGACGGCAAGTTCCTGCTCGCCCGCACCATGATGGCCTACCGCGTCGGCCTGCAGACCAACGACGAGAAGTTCTTCCACGACAATCTGGTGAAGGTGCTCGAGACCCCTCCGTCGGTGTGGCCCGAGCAGCGACTCGCGAACGAAATCGCCCATCGTCGGGCGCGCCGTTATCTCTCGCACGAGAAGGAGCTATTCGAATGATGAGGTTGACCAGTTTGCTTTCGCTCGCGGCCGTTGCCGCTCTCTCCTCGGCGCAGCCCGCTCACGCGGATACCGAGATCCGGCTCGCCACCCTGACTCCCTCGGAAAGCCCGTGGATGAAGGTGCTCGGCAAGGCGCAGGCGGAGATCAAGAAGGAGACGGCCGGCCGCGTCACCCTCAAGTACTACCCGGGCGGCCAGCAGGGTGACGAGCGCGACTTCGTGCGCAAGATCGGCCTCGGTCAGCTCGACGGCGCGGCGATCACCTCGGTCGGCCTCGCGATGATCGACGAGTCGATCCGCGTGCTCGAGCTGCCGATGATGTTCCAGTCGGTGGACGAGGTCGACTACGTCGCCGACAAGATGTGGCCGTACTTCCAGAAGAAGTTCGAGAAGAAGGGGTACCGGCTCAACGACCGCGGCGAGGTCGGCTGGATCTACTTCATGTCCAAGACCAAGGTCGAGTCGCTCGCCGACCTCAAGGGCCAGAAGCTCTGGATGTGGGGCGACGACGCGCTCGTCGGCGCGATGTTCAAGAAGCTCGGCCTCAACGGCGTGCCGCTCGGCGTGCCCGAGGTCGACGCCGGCCTGACGTCCGGCAAGATCACGGCCTGCTACGGCTCGCCGGTCGCGGCCGTGGCGCTGCAGTGGTACTCGAAGGTCAAGTACATGACCTCGATGCCGATGAGCTTCGCGATCGGCGCGACCGTGGTGTCGACCAAGTCGCTCAACAAGCTGTCGGCCGAGGACAAGAAGACGCTCGAGTCGATCGGCCACAACGCGTCGAAGAAGCTGCGCAAGGTCATCCGCAAGGCCAACGACGACGCCAAGCGCACGATGACCCGCAAGGGCATCACCGTCGTGCAGACGCCGGTCGCCATGGTCTCGGCGTTCGAGAAGCAGGCCCAGGAGGTCTGGAAGCAGCTCGTCGGCAAGGTCTACACGCAGCAGGAGCTCGACATGGTGATCAAGTACCGTGACGAGTACCGTGCGAAGCACGGCAAGAAGACGGCCGCCAGGTAATCCTCGGAGGCGTCCCGTGGAGCCGCGGCGATCGTCGCGGCTCCTTGCATTTTCGGCCCCTCCGATTGCGAGCCGATCGTCTCGCCGCCTACCATCGCAGCGTGAGCGAACAAGAGACCGACGCAGGAGAGGCGCCGGCGCCCGCCCGCGAGAGCCGGCTCTCGATGGATGCGGTGCCCCAGTACCCCGATGACGGTGCGCTCTCGCGCTACGTGCGGATCGTGGACGACACCCTCGGCCGCATCGAGCAGGCGGTCCTGTTCGCGCTGCTCGCCGCGATCGTGCTGACCGCGGCGGCGGCCGCGCTGTCGGACAAGCTCGCCGACCATCACCTCGGTCGCTGGTGGTTCACGACCGTGCGCGGCGGCACGTTCACGATCGCGATGTTCGCGGCGGTGTTCGCGACCCACCAGCAGCGCCACCTCGCGATGGACCTCGTGTCGCGCCGGATCTCGCCGCGCGCACGTCTCGTGCTCGGTGTGCTGCTCAAGGTGTTCACGGTCGTGATCGCGGCCGTGCTGCTGCGCAGCGGCTTGCACCAGCGCGATCACGTCGGCGGCGGCAACATCGACGTGTTCGTGTCCGACAAGACGATCGTCACGATGCTGCCGATCGGCGCCGCGCTCATCATCCTCCACTCCATCCTGCACATCGCGATCGATATCGAGTACCTGGTGCGCGGCAAGTTACCGCCCGAGCGGGCGAGGTCGGGTCACTGAGATGAAACCATCCAAGATCATCGGCCTCGCGATCACCGCGCTCGTATTCGCGGCGATCGGCTACTACGTCAGCATCCCGGTCATGCTGCTCATGGTCGCGTTCGTGTGCGGCGCACCGCTCTACACGATCATGCTGGGCGCAGCCGCGCTCGGTGCGATGGCGCTCGACCGCTCGTTCAACGCCGAGTTCGACGGCATGGTCGAGCACATCCTGAACGTCGGCCTCGGCGATCAGGTGCAGGTGATGTCGACGATCCCGCTGTTCATCTACGCGGGGTACCTGCTCGCCGAGTCGGGCACCGCAGATCGCCTCGTCCGCTTCGCGAACGCGCTGCTCGGCTGGATCCCGGGCGGCCTCGCGATCGTCACGATCGGCACGTGCGCGCTGTTCACCGTGTTCACCGGCGCCTCCGGCGTCACGATCATCGCGCTCGGCGGCGTGCTGATGCCCGCGCTCGTGCGCGTCGGCTACCCCGAGCGGTTCTCGGTCGGCCTGATCGCCGGCACCGGCTCGGTCGGCCTGTTGTTCCCGCCTGCCCTGCCGCTGTTCATCTACGGCACCGTCTACGGCCTCACGAACCTCGAGCCCGAGATCTGGGATACCCGGCGCTTCCTGTTCGCCGGCATCGTGCCCGGCATCGTGCTCGTCGGCATGCTGTCGGCGGTCGCCGTCGCGGTCGCGGTCTGGAAGAAGCTGCCGCGCCAGAAGTTCGTGATGGGTGAGCTCGGCAAGAGCTTCCTCATCGCGCTGCCCGAGCTGTTCGTACCATTCGGCGTGATCCTCGGGCTCGCGAGCGGCATCGGCCTGTCCGAGATCGCGGCGCTGACCGTGCTCTACACGGTGATCATCGAGATCGGCGGGGCGCGCCTGCTCAAGAAGCTGGGCGTCGACTGGGGCAAGTCGCTCGAGGTCCGCGTGATGTGGACGACGACGCGCGAGGCGATGGCGATGGTCGGCGCGATCTTCATCATCATCTTCGCGTCGACCGCGCTGACGAACTACATGGTCACCGCCGAGGTGCCGAAGAAGCTCGTCCAGTGGACGCTCGATCACGTCGAGTCGAAGATCGTGTTCCTGCTCGCCATCAACGTGATGCTGCTCGTCGTCGGCACGGTGATGGATATCTTCTCGGCGATCGTCGTCGTGCTGCCGCTGATCG
>DAIRFU010000625.1:0-4238 GCA_036794935.1 Kofleriaceae bacterium
TCACCTGCTCGGGCTCGAGCACAGCTGTCTCGCGCCCGGCGATCCGCCGCGCGTCGACGGCGACGGCAACCCGGTGCCGTCGTGCTCGACCGCGAGCACGGAGCAGCAGGAGGCGACCATGTACAACTTCCAGGAGTGCGGCGAGACCAAGAAGGAGTCGCTCGAGCCCGACGACATCGCCGGGGTCTGCGCGGCCTACCCGCTCGCCGACGATCCGGGGACCTGCGAACCGGTCGACGATGGCAGCGGCTGCTGTGGTGCCGGCGGCGGCCCCGCCGGCCCGCTGGCCGTGTTCGGGCTGGTCGCGTTGTTTTGGCGCCGGCGCCGCTAAAGGTTATCCTCGGCCCGATGACCGGAGCGGTTTGCCCGTCGTGCGGCGTCGCCGTCGTGCCCGGCTACGTGCGCTGCCCCAAGTGCCACCAGCCGCTGCCGCGGCACCAGCCGCGCGGCGTCGAAGGTGGCACCGCCGTGCCGAGCGCGCGTCCCACGCCCCTGCTCGCGATCATCGGTGCCGGCCTGATCGTGGTCGCGCTCGTCATCTACTTCGGCGTGCGGTCATCGTCGGGTCCGGCCCCGAGGCCGATCGCCGCCAGCCCCGCGGCCCCGCCACCCCCCGCCGCCGCGGCGACCGCATCGGCACCGGAGCTGGCTGCCACACCGGCGCCTCCGAGCGCACCGGATGCGCAGCGTGTCGCGTCCGAGCTGCGCCGCACGCTCGAGCGCCAGCGGCTGTGGTCACAGGTCACGGTCACCGGGGACCGGGTAGACGTCCAGTCGAGCTCGTGTGATGACCCGGCCATGGCCCCCCTGCTCGACAGCGCCGCGCCCGCCTTCAAGGCCGCCGGCTTGACCAGCCTACGCTGCCTGGAGCAGAGTGGCCGCGTCGTTACCGATCGTGACCTCTGAGAACGAACCCCGCGCTCCGAAATCGCACCGCCTGATCTTGCCTCTGGGCATGCGGGTGCTGGTGCAGCTCATTCGCGACGAAGATCGCACGGACGCGGGGCTGTACCTGCCGGCCGGCGCGAAGGAAGCGCAGGACGAGGCGCATTACGGCAAGGTCATCGAGGTCGCGCGCGATCGGCCGACGACCGACGTGGCGGCCGAGAACGTCTCGGGCGTGCCGCACGGCGCGTTCGTCCTGTTCCGCAAGGACGCCGGCGTCCGCGTGCCGTGGGACGAGCGGCTGCGAGTCATCGACGTCAAGGACATCCTCGCGACGGTCGAGGAAGTGCGCGACGACGAGGCGCACTAGGAATTTCACGGGCGCGCGGCGAGTATGGCGGCCATGTCGTCCGCACCTCCGCGCTCCGCGATCCCCACGCTGACCGAGCTGCCGCTCGTGATCGAGACGCCGCGCATCCGCTTGCGTCCGCAGGCGGAGAGCGATGCCGAGGCCTTCTTTCCGTTCGTGTCCGATCCCGAGCTCTCGCCGTACGTCACCTGGGCGGCGCACTCGCGTCTCGACGAGACGCGCGAGTGGCTGCGCACGGGCGCCGAGCGGGTCGCCGCGGGCTCCGACATGATCTGGACGATCGAGCACGAGGGCGCGCCGGTCGGCTGCATCGGCCTGCACGGGATCACGTGGGGTGTGCGCGCGGTGCGCTTCGACAAGGCCGAGATCGGCTACTGGATCGCGCGGCCGCTGTGGGGCAAGGGCCTGATGACCGAGGCGGCGACCCTGGCGACGCGCTGGGCGTTCGAGACGCTCGGCCTGCACAAGCTCACGATCGGGTGCTTCGAGCCGAACATCGGATCGCGGCGAGTGATCGAGAAGGTCGGCTTTCGCTTCCTGTGTCGCTACGAAGACGACGTGTGGCGGGACGGCCGCTGGCACGCGCACCTCCGGTACGAGCTGACGGCTGCGGAATGGGCGGACTCGACACGAACGTTACGCTTCCACAGGCCGGCTTGACGGCGCGTGGCCCCCTGACATACGTCGTGGTACCGTAACGCCCAACCACCCGGAAACACATGGACGTCCGCTGCGAGAAGTGTCAGACCGAGTACGAGCTCGACGAGAATCGGCTCAAGCCCGGTGGCGTCACGGTGAAGTGCACCAACTGCGGGCACATGTTCAAGATCCGCAAGCGGTCGAACACGAACGTGGGCGTGCCCGCGGTCCCCGCCGCTGATCCGCGCTCGAGGCCGGTGTCGTCGAAGCAGCCGCTGACCAGCGACCGCCCGGCGCGAGCCGAGTCGATGGGCGACGCGCCGCTGCGGATCACCGACACGCCATCGGGCCCGAGCTCCGAGCGACAGTGGCTCGTGCGCCTCGAGAACGGCGAGACGCGGACCTGCCGCGAGCTGGCGATCTTGCAGCAGTGGATCGTGGCCGGCGCGGTGTCGCGCGAGTCGCTGATCTCGCGCAGCGGCAAGACCTGGAAGCGGCTCGGCGATATCGCCGAGCTCGCGCAGTACTTCGTGATCGCCGACGAGGCGCGCGCACAGCGCACGACCAAGGCGACCGGCAAGCCGCCGGCCGCCGCGACGATCATCGGCGTCGGTACCCTGCAGCCGTCGCCGGACGACGATGACGAGGAAGGCAACTCGACGGGGAACTTCCGCGCGCAGCCCGCCGGGCCGCAGGCGGCACCGCCGCCGCCGAGCCCACCACGGGTGAGCCCGATCGCGCAGACCGAGCTCGCGCCGTCCGGATCGATCCCCATGCCGCCCGCGCCTGCGCCCGCTCCTGCGCCGGCGCCGCGCGTGAAGCCGCCGTCGAATGCCGGCCGGCAGACCGCGGCGTGGGTCGGCGGCGAGGTCAAGGCGAGCGACTCGATGGCAGAGATGCCGCAGGGGCCACGCGGCAGCAAGCTCGCGGGCGCGCTCGACGAGCCGGCGTTCGCGGGACGCGTCCGCATGGAGCCGAGCAGCTCGCCGTTCGAGGCCGGCCGCGTCCGGATCGACGACGACGACGCGGTGATCGCGACCTCGCGCGGCTCGCGCGCCGGCATGTGGATCGCGCTGGTCTCGCTGCTCGTGATCGGTGCCGCCGCGGGCGCGATCTACATGCTCGTGTTCAAGAGCCGCGGCGAGCCGGTCGCGCTGGCCACACACGATGCCGGTGCCGCCGACCTCGGCGATGCGACCGCGATCTCGGTGACCCCGCTCGACGCGCAGGGCGCGGTGTCTCCTCTCGATACCGCCGCCGCCGAGCTCGGCGCCGGCGTGTTCGCCCGCATGCAGAGCACGCTCGACGGGTTGAAGGGCAGCGACGATCCAGAATCGCTCGCGATGCGCGCGCGGCTGGCGACGGCGCTCGCGCAGGGGATGGAAGATCGCGCCGGCTTCGTCGATCGCGCCGAGGCGGACAAGCTACGCAAGACCGCGAAGCAGATCGTGATCGATGCGGCACCGCTCGCGCAGCGTGCGGTGTCGGGCCAGCCGGCCAGCCCGAGCGCGAACCTCGCGATGGCCGACGTGCTGCGCCTGCAGGGCAAACCGGCACCGGCGGTCAAGCGCTACCTCGACAGCGCGCGCGGCAAGGCGGCGGGTGATGCCGAGCTGCTCGCGTCGGTCGCGCTCGGCGAGGCGCAGCTCGCGATGCGCGACGGCAAGCTGCCCGAGGCCGGCAAGGCGCTCGCCGCCATCGGGGCGCCCGACGACATGCGCATCAAGCTCGCGCTCGCGCAGCTCGCGTACGCCGAGCACGAGACCGCGGACGCCAAGAGCCAGGTCGATCAGGTGATCGCGATGCAGCCCGACAACGACGTCGCGCTCGCGATGTACGGCAAGCTCGAGACCGCGGTCGCGACCAGCGATCCGCTGCCGCCCGAGGATGGCTCGGCGCCCAAGCCGGAGCCCCACGATGCCGTGAAGCCGCCCGGTCACGGTGGCGGTGGTGGCGGCGGCGGCGACTACGATTCGTTGCTCGCGCGCGCGAACAAGCAGGCGCTGTCGAGCTGCGGCAAGGCGATGGAGCTCTACATGAAGGCGCTCGAGCAGAAGCCGAACGGCGTCGAGGCGCTGACCGGCATGGGCTACTGCCACCTCGACGCGAAGCAGTTCTCGAGCGCGTTCTCGAAGTTTCGCGCCGCGCTCGCCGTGTCGTCGCGCTTCGAGCCCGCGCTCGGCGGCGTCGCCGAGACGTACCAGCGCCAGGGCAACAAGGAGGCGGCGATCGCCGCGTGGCGCAAGTACCTCGACGTCTACCCGAGCTCCGCGAAGGCCAAGAAGCAGCTCGAGATCCTCGGCGCGTCGGAGTAGCCGAAGGAGACGTTCGCGCTCATCGAGCC
>DAIRFU010000626.1:0-4232 GCA_036794935.1 Kofleriaceae bacterium
GGCATCGGGCCCGTGCCCGCGACCCGCCTCCTCCTCGAGCGCGCTGGCATCGCCGGCAACCTGGCAATTTTGATCCCGGCCCGCAGAGACGCTGCGCGAAGAGAGCCCGAGCACACGTTCGAGCACAACATGCTGGAGCGCTGTCCACCGATCGTGCGCTCGTGGGCGCCGGGGTTCACGATCCGCACGGTGTTTGGCATCGACCGGCTGCGCGAGAAGCTCGTCGCGCACGCCGCAGGGATCGATGACCGCGTGCTCGAGGCATTCAAGCTCGAGTTACTGCGTGGGATGGGCCCGTACGGGCTATCGTCGGCGTGCCGTCCGCGCTTGCGCAACGTGGACGAAGATCATGCATGGTTCCGCGTGCCGCGCCCCGAGGTCGGAAACGCCGGCCGACTCGCGATCGTCAAGATCGCTCGAGCGGAGATCACGCGCATCGCTCGCGACCCCATTGAGTGGAAACCGCTGATGGAGTCGCTATCTGCTGGGCCCTACGTCGATCTTGGACGCATCTTCGTGAACGCGCCGTCTCGGTACCCTGATCAGAAGCCGACGCCGAGCTCGGGCCCGTAGAGCGCCGGCCCGACGTTGAAGTCGAGGATGCTGAACGAGGCCTGCACGTGCCGATAGCGGATCCCGGCCCGCAGGGAGGCGGCGCGGACATTGTCCGGGAAGCGCATCACCTTCGCTGCTCCAACGAGCGTACTGCGCGTCGACAGCGAGTGCTCGGCGACCACGCCGCCGATCGCGCCGGTGATCGAGGAGTCCATCACCGGATCGTGCTTCGTGATCGTGGCGATGACGCCGGCCTCGAGGTACACGCGCGTGGCGTCATCGTGGTTGATACGTACGCCGAGCTCGAGTGATGGCATGGTCATGGTCAGCGTGTCGCCGCTGGGCTGGCTCTCGTAGAAGCGGGTCAATCCTCCGTCGAGCCGGAGCCAGCGATCGGTGATGGCGAGCTCGATCGCGATCGCTCCGTCGGATTCGAACACCTTCTGCGCGCCGACGTATCCGCTGACGTGGGCGGTCCCGTTCGGCGCTGACGGGGCGGCCTGGCCTTCGGCCTCCAGGCCGGCGGCGGGAGCGAGGACCAGCGCGACGCTCGTGCGCACGCAGCCTCCCTCGGCGGGGCGATAGAGCGAGCCCGCGGGACACCTCCGCTCGCACATGCCGTCGTAGACGCGGCGATGATATTGCTCGTAGGAGCACGCGCCGGCCCAACCGTGCGCGTCGGTCCGGGTACCGTCGCGGTGCGGGCCAGTGCTCGGGCGCGTGACGCCTGCCGTCGCGTGGCCAGCCTTCGCGATCCCGCCGCTGACGCTCGCGAGGCGGCCACCACCACTGCCGCCCGAGCCGCCGCCGGATCGCGGACCTGCGGTCGCTTCGATGCTGAACCCGACGACCACCAGGAACACGATCTGGAACGCCCGCATGTGGCAAACGCGAGCATATGTCGTGCCAGCAGGGCCCCCAGTGATCGCGCGTGGGTGCGCCGCAGAGATCGCGAGGCGCGTGGCGAGAATTCACGCGAGTGTCGCGTTCGAGCAACGGTGCGGAGGGATCCGCTGGCCGGCCCGGTGATACGTTTCGCGGCGGATCGGGCCCTCCGGACCCGGTGTCCGTGTCTTGCCGATGGTAGTGAGGTGAGCGCTCATGACTGCACGAACTGGTCACGATCGATCGACGAGCGTCGCGTGGCTCGTCACGACATGCATCTCGGTACTGGTCATCGGGGCCTGTGCCCGCAGCACGGCGACGCCGCAGACCGCGACGCGTCCGGTACCGGCAGCGACGCTGCGCGACGCCTCCGATGCCAAGCTGCCGGCCCTGCACGGGCGGCTCGCCGAGCTCGAGTTCGACGGCGCCGCGCTGCGCGGCAACCTGCTCGGTGACAGCTCGGTGCGCACCGCCACGGTGTATCTGCCTCCCGCCTATGCGCGCGAGCCGGGGCGTCGCTTCCCGGTCATCTACTCGCTCGGCGGATTTCCGCCGCCACCGGCCTTCGAGCGCGCCGCAGCGATCGGACCGGTCGAGAGTATGATCGCGGATATCGACGCGGCGATCGGGGCGGGCCGTCTCGGTGAGGTGATCGTGGTGCACCTCGAGGGCCGCAACGGCCTGGGGGGAAGCTTCTGGACCAACTCGCCAGCCACCGGCCGCTGGGAGGATCTCGTCGCCGATGATCTGGTCGCCGTGGTGGACGGCCACCTTCACTCACTCGCCGACCGCGCGCATCGCGGGCTCTACGGCGGCTCGATGGGCGGATTCGGCGCGATCTCGATCGCGATGGACCGGCCCGAGGTGTTCGGCACGGTCTTCGCCCAGTCACCGTGCTGTCTCGACCTGGTGGGCGAGCTCGCGCCGAACCCACTGTGGCGCGGCCTGATCGATCTGAAGGCGATCGAGCCGGCGCGCGCGATGTTCGAGGCTGGCCACCCCGAGGCGCTGCAGGTGATGGCACTCGCCGCCGCACTGGCACCGGATCCGCAGCGGCCGCCGTTCTACGGCGATCTGCCGTATCGCGCCGTGGACGACACGATCGTGCCGGCCGAGCCCGCCCATTCGCGCTGGCTCGCACACCTGCCGCTGGCGAGGCTCGAGCACGAGGCGGCAGGCCTCGCGAGCCTGCGCGGTCTGCGCATCCAGTACGGGCGACACGACGAGCTCGTGCACATCCCGCTCAGCGTGCCGGCATTCGACCAGGCGCTGACCGCGCACCACGTGCCGCACGAGCTCTCGGCGGACGACGGCGGGCACATGGACTTCGCTCGGTTCGGCCGTGACGCGGTGCCGTTCTTTGCTCGCACGCTGGCAGACGCCGCACCTCGACCCGCGCACTGAGCGCCAGGCTCCGGCGTTCGAGCTGCCCGACGATGGCGTGATCTCGCCGGAGCGCGCCCGGCCGGCGATTGCGCGCTAGACTGCTCGCCGGCATGGCGACGGAAGCACCAGAAGAATCCGCACCGGTCGAGGACATCGCCGCGACGCTCGTCGCGAACCACCGTGACTTCCTGGCGTTCGTGGAGAAGCGCGTCGGCAATCGTGCGCTGGCCGAAGAGATCCTGCAGGACGCGTTCGTCCGCAGCATCGACAAGCTCGACACCGTGCGCGAGACGGCGATCGGCTGGTTCTATCGCGTGCTGCGCAACGCGATCATCGATCACCATCGCCGCCATGCGGCTGCCGAGCGGCGGCACGAAGCGTACGCACGCGAGGAGCAGCTCGGCGAGGCGCAGGACGAGGAGCTGCATCGGGCGGTGTGCAAGTGCGTGGCGCAGCTCGCCGAGACACTCAAGCCCGAGTACGCGGCGGCGTTGAAGCGCGTCGAGGTCGACGGCATCTCCGTCAAGGACTACGCGGACGAGGCCGGCATCTCGAGCAACAACGCCGGCGTCCGGATCTTCCGTGCGCGCGAGGCGTTGCGGAAGCAGGTCGCGCGCTCGTGCGGCACGTGTGCGACGCACGGTTGCATCGACTGCACGTGCGACGAGAGCGCGAAGCACGACGGCCACGGCGCGACCCCCGGCTGCCACTGATCGGAGTTCCGCGGTAGGGTGAGCGCCCCGATGGCAGCACCCTGGCAGACGCTCGCGACGACCGGCACGACCGACGGAGTGCTCGAGCTTCGCAGGCGTCGCGACGACTGGTTGATGATGATCGACGGCCGGGTGCTGATGAACAGCTTCTCGCGCTCCTCCGAGGAGGAGCTCGCGCGCCTCGCGGTGGCACTCCATGGCGAGCGACCGCCACTGCGCGTGCTCGTGAGCGGCCTGGGGATGGGCTTCACACTTCGCGCGGTTCTCGACTGCACGCCGGCCAACGCGCAGGTCGCCGTCGCCGAGCTCAATCCGGTCGTCGTCGAGTGGTGCCGCGGCCCGCTCGGCCCCGCGACGGACGAGGCCATCCGCGATCCACGGGTGCGCGTCGAGGTCCGCGACGTCGCCGACGTGATCGCCGGCGCACCGGCCGGGGGCTTCGACCTGATCCTGCTCGATCTGTACGAGGGGCCGAACAGCTCGACGCAGGCATCCAACGATCCGTTCTACGGGGCCGCCGCACTCGCGCGAAGTCATCGCGCGCTCGCGCCACGCGGTGTGCTCGGCGTGTGGTCCGAGGATGCAGACGCGCAGTTCGAGCGGCGGTTCTCGGCCGCGCGGTTCAGCGTGACGAAGCGATCGATCGGTAGCGGCGGGCGCCGGCACTTCGTGTACCTGGGCGTCCGGCGCTGA
>DAIRFU010000627.1:0-4231 GCA_036794935.1 Kofleriaceae bacterium
AAGGGCGAGAAGTCGTGGATCAAGTCGGCGATCGCATCGACCGCGCTCGGGCCGATCGGCTGGCTCTACGCCGGCTCGCTGCGCGAGGCAGTGCCCGCCGCGACCGTGTGGGTCGCCGTGCTCGCGCTCGTCAGCAAGTTTCTGCCGGCGGTGCTGCTGATGCCGGCACTGTTGGTCGCGCTGCCGCTCTCCGGGCTGGCGGGTGTCCTGTACGCGGTTTCCTACAACCGTAACGGCGGTCGCCAGCGCCTGTTCGGGGACGAGAAGAAGCAGCTCGGCCCCGGCAAGCCCTAGCTCGCCAAATCTCCTACCTGGCCAACGGTCGCCTGTCGTTAGGCAAGCGAAAGGGGATGCTCACTGGATCGGGGGTACCCCTATCGTTAAGCTCTATGGCACCGAGCATGGGTCGTTTGCTGCTGCTGACTATCGTGATCGCGCTGACCGGCTCTGCATGGGCTGACGACACGCCGATCCGCGTCGCGGTGGTGCCCGGCATCGCGGTGAACCTCGACACGGCACGCGTCGATGCCCTGAGCCAGGATCTCGCGCAGGCACTGTCGAGCGAGCTGGTCGTCGAGGCGGTCGGCGGGCTCGAGGTGCGACGCCTGTTGCCCGCCGAGGGACTGCCTCCCGACTGCGTGACCACGCCCGCGTGCGTCGCCGATGTCGCGACGCGCACGAACGCGAACCAGCTGCTGTTCGTCGTCATGGTCGACAGTGGCGCGGGCGGCTCGATCCAGATCGACAGCACGTGGATCGATCCGGCGAGCGGTCAAACGGCGTCGCGGCCCGCGATCGATCTGACGTCCGCGGTGGACGCGAAGGCGAAGTTCGCGGCGGCGGCGACGCAGCTGTTGCCCGACGCGCAGGTGCGCGCGAAGCCGTCCAATGGCGGCGGCGGGATCGGGGTCCATACGTCGATGAGCGAGGGCACGCCGCGCCACTTCACGACGCCGGCCAAGATCACGGCCGCGGCCGGGGTCGTGGGCCTCGGTGCCGGCATCGCGCTCGGCCTCGTGACCCGCTCGAAATATCACTCGTGCGAGGACGACGCGATCGGCTGCAGCAATGCCGATCGCGACTCGATCCGTAGCTTCGGCCTGCTCGCCGACGCGGGCTTCGTCGTCGCGGTCGGCGGCGCGGTCGCGACCGCGATCCTCTACATGGGCTCCGCCGAGGAGCCGCGCCTCATCGTGTCGCCGACGCCCGAGGGCGCGACCGTGTCTGCGTTCGGGAGATTCTGATGGCCATCGAAGCGGACGTCGCGAAGCCGTACGATCGACTGCTCGGCGAGGTCCTGGCGAACCGCTACCAGATCGAGATGCGCATCGGCGAGGGCGCGATGGGCGCGGTGTATCGCGCGAAGCACGTCAAGGTCGGCCGCACGTTCGCGGTCAAGGTGCTCCACCCACGCCTGCTCGAGGATCCCAAGACGCTGCAGCGCTTCGAGCGCGAGGCCGAGCTCGCCGGCCGGCTCCGCCACCCCAACGTGATCGGCGTCGTCGACGTCGGCGAGACCACCGATGGCCTGCGCTACATGGTGATGGACTTCGCCGAGGGCTCGGATCTCGCGACGCTGCTCGACGAGGCGCCGATGCCGCCGCAGCGGATCATCCATCTGACGCGCCAGCTGCTCGAGGGCCTGTTCCACGCGCACGAGCGGGGGCTCATCCACCGCGACTTCAAGCCGGAGAACGTGATCGTCGAGCGCGACGCGCACGGCCAGGAGGTCCCGCGCATCGTCGATTTCGGCATCGCGATCCTGCGCGAGGGCGGCGACTCGACGGGCGGCCCCGGCCGGCTCACCACGAACGGGCTCGTGCTCGGCACGCCGCACTACATGGCGCCGGAGCAGGCGGTCGCCGATCCGATCGATCACCGCATCGATCTGTTCGCGCTCGGCATCATCATCTACGAGATGCTGTGCGGGAAGCTGCCGTTCGACGGCAGCGGCGCCGAGGTCGCGCGCGCGAACCTGCTGCTCGATCCGCCGCCGATCGCGGAGCGCGTACCGTACCTGGAGGTCGATCCGCTGCTCGAGGCGCTCGCGCGGCGGCTGATGGCGAAGAAGCGCGACAAGCGCCCGGCGACCGCGAAGGCCGCCCGCGACCTGCTCGATCTGATCGAGCGCGATCGCGATGCCGCCGCCACCGCGCTCGGCGTTCCCGCCGAGGTCGTGCGCGCGCCGATGGTGACGCAGCCAAACGCGCCGATGCGCCACGCCAGCGGCGACGAGACCTTCCCGCCGCCGGTCCGTGCGGATCTCATCACGCCCCCCCAGGCGCCGCCGCTCGACGCGCCGAAGGCGGTGCGTGCGCAGACCGATCAGCGGCGGATCTCGACGCAGGTGTCGGAGACGGGCAAGCGCCGGCTGCCGCTGCTGGCCGCCGCACTCGCGGCGGTCGCGGTCCTGGGCGGTGGGGCGTTCCTGCTGACCCGAGGCGGCGACGAACCGGCGACCGCGGTCGAGACCGCCAGCGCCGAGCCGACACCGACGCCGTCGCCGGCAGCGCCGTCCGATGAGGAGACGCCGACCGCCGTGACGCCGGCCGACGAGGAGACACCGTCGCCCGAGGCCAAGGCCGGCGAGCCGGCGCTCGACGAGGCCGTGCCATCCGAGGCGCAGGCCGACCCGACCGCGGCAGCCGCGGCCGCCCAGACCGAGCCCACCGCCCCGCCGGCGAAGGTCACGAAGTCGACGCGCACGAAGCGACACACCGCGCGCGCGACGAAGACCACGGCCGCAGCGACGACGGCGCAGACCGCGAAGACCGACAGGCGCCCCACCGGGCCGACCGTGACCAAGGCGGTCGCGACCACGCCGGTCGATGCACGCGCGCTCGCGACCCAGTACAAGACCGTCGGGTCGCAGCTGCGCGCGCTCGAGCAGGCCAAGGGTGCCGACGCGGTCAGCGATCTGTGGTCGCGCTACCGGTTCATCCGCATCGCCGATGCGATGTCGACGCAGCCCAAGCGCGATCAGGCGACGGCGATCCTCGCGAAGCTGACGCGAGAGATCGCCGCCCGCAAGAAGTAGGGCTACGGCAGGTAGACCAGGTCGACGCAGTTGCGCGACTCGGCGTTTGCGAGCCCGCTGTCCTTCGGCACCGCGCAGACGCGGTTGAAGCCCGGGGCGAGTTCCGGCACCGCCGCGTCGATGTTATCGGCGCCGCCGAAAGCGACCGACAGCTTGTCGCCGAGCGGCGCGAAGCTCGTGTTCACCCGCTGCAGATCGAAGCTGTCACCCATGCTACCGAGCAGATGGAACATCGGCGCGCTCGCGCGCACGATCACCGGTGTCGCGCCATCGAACATGAGGCCGCGGTGCGCGGGCCCCACGTCGCCGGTGATGGTGACCGCGTCGACACGCGAGCGCCCCGTGCGACCTGCACCGCCATCCTTGCCGCCCAAAGCGGGTCCGGCGCCGGCCGCACCACCTCTGAGGTCGAAACCGCTCACCGTCGCGGCTCCGCCCGAGCGCAGCACGACGCATCCTCCGGCACCGCCGCCACCACCGCTTGTTGCTGCCAGGCCGCCACCGCCGCCCGCGGATCCTTTCGCGAGAATGGTGCCGCCGACCGTCAGGTTGCCGCCCGCGGTGAGCTCGAGCGTGCCGCCGCCGCCACCGCCGAAGTAGGTCGCACCACCGCCACCACTGCCGGTGTTCGCGCTGTAGCTCGTAATCAGCACGTCGCCGGTCTGCACGCCGCCCGAACCGGCGTTGCCGCCGCCATCCTCGCCGGCGATCACGAAGCCGGCACCGCCACCGCCCGACGATCCGGCGACACCTTTGCGGCCGCGGCCTGGTCCCGTGCCGTCGCTGATGGTACCTCCACCGTTGCTGCCCGTACCACCCGCACCGCCACCGGGCCCCGGCGTCGCGCTGTCGGCGGTCGCGCTGACGTCGATCGCGTTCGCGATGTCGATGCCGGCGGTCGCGCGCACGATCACTTTGCCGGTGCCGGAGTACGTCAGCGTGTCGACATCGACGTGCGAGTACTCGCGCGCCATCGCGGTGTCCACCGTGCCGGTCGCGCCCTCGAGCTCGTCGAGACCCTTCAGCTGCCACGTCGTCGTCTTGTCGACGGTGCCGCCGAGCGGCGACGGCTGGCTGACCGTGACGACGAGATCTGTGGTCGTGCCGGCGGCGAGCGCTGTGTCGACGCGCGCGATCACCTTCACCGCGATCAGATCGTTCTGCGCCGACACGATCGGCGTGTCGACCACCTCG
>DAIRFU010000628.1:0-4226 GCA_036794935.1 Kofleriaceae bacterium
GATGATCAGTGCCGCGTAGCCGAGGACGAGCATACCGTCGAGGAGCGCGGACAGCAGTGAGCTCGCTACGCGCGGAGCTCCGGTAGGGCACCTCGTCTTCGAGGGGCTCGGCCGTATCGTCGAGAACCTTCGCGAGGCCCCAGTCGATCACGATCGTCTCGCCGAAATCACCGACCATCACGTTCGACGGCTTGAGATCGCGGTGAATGACTCCGCGATCGTGCGCGTACGCGATCGCATCCGCGACCGCGATCACGTTCGGCAAGAACGCAATCCGCCCCTCGAGTGTGAACTGCTCGGCGAGGAGCGCCTGAAGCGATCGGCCTCCGACCAGCTTCATCGTGTAGAACGGCGTGCCATCCGACCAGCGTCCGGCCTCGTGCACGGGAACGATGCCAGGATGCTCGAGGCGCGACGTGATCAGCGCCTCTCGGAAGAACCGCAGCTCCGACGCGTTGCCACGATTCAGTAGCTCCTTGACGGCGATGTCGCGCCCGAGCTCCCGATCGTGCGCGCGCATCACGAGCCCGAGACCTCCACGTCCCTGCTCGCCGCGGATCTCGTAGCGTTCGCGGTCGCGATACCGCAACGGCGCCGGGACCGGCGCGGTCGCCGCCGGTACCGGGCTATCACCGGCTGACGGAGCGGCGGTCCGCGTGACGTCGTCCATGACTCGCCGACCTTCGTCCACGCTCACCGTGGCGCGCACCATAGTCGAAGTCATCGGCGAGTTCACGACGCGCGAGCGAATAGCAATGACGGTGCCGTCGGACGCCTACCTGTTGCTGCGGACTTGTACCGAACATGACGCGCCGTACACGCATCGATCTGTTTCGATCTCTGTTCCGCATGTTCCATTCGGACCGATCGCCTGGTTTTCGTCGAGAAATGCTCCGGGCATCACCGTGTTCCGCTGCTGTTCCGGCCGGTACCGAATCCGATACAGAACGCCGCAGCTGCGATCGAAACGGAACGAACTGCGTTCGCGGTCAACAGACCTGTGTCACCACATGTCACGGACGCAACTGGGCTGACGTCGACGACTCAACGTGTCGGCGGTCAGTCGGCGACCGGCGCGGGGATCGTGTAGAGGATCTCGAGATCGCCGCGGTAGTCGGGGAACTCGTAGCCCTGCGGTGGCGCGAGATGCTGCCCGCCGCCTAGCGCGTGGGAGGCGCACGATGGGAACGAGAGTGGGAGGGGCTCGCCATCCACGATCTCGACGAACCGCCACTGGCCTACCGTGGCCTCGTGTGGCGACGACGTCACGTCCACCGAGAATCGCAGCTTCTCCACGCCCGCAAGCTCGACATCTGCAAGACACCGCGCGACATCCTCGCCACGACGCTGCATGTCGGCGGAGGCCGCGGAGATCAGCTCGTTGCGCAAGGTCACGATCGCGAGCCGCTCTTCCATGCTCGGTGCGGCAGACGGCGTCCTGATCGCGCGAACGCGCGGAGTATCGCTGACGCGTGGAGCTGGCAAGGCCACTACTGGAACCGACCGCCTCTTGGCGACGGCTGGCTGGCGTGGTGAATCCTTGCTGACTGAAGCTGCGTGATCTGGACGCGCGAGATAGTACGCAGCCCCACACGCCACGAGGCCTGCCATCATCTCAACGAGGAGCTTCATCTCGCGACTCCGCGAGCCGTTGCTTGGCTGCCTCCAAGGAGGGCCATGTCGCGGCGCTCTGAAACTCCTCGAATGCGGCCTCGTCCCGCGCACTGGCGCGATACAGGTTACCGAGCGTCACGTATGTGTGTTCGGGGTCCGATTCGTCGATTTGCGGCTCCTGCACATCTCCCATCATGACGCCGTTGAGCGAGTCGTAGACGCGCCATCCATTCTCCTTCGAGACCTCGATGCGCGTGTAGCAGCTGAGTGTCTTGCACTCGGTCTTGACCGCATCGATGCTGTCTTCGAGCTGGAGCTCGCGAAATGCAGTGGATAGCGTCGCGTGCATTCGCTTCTCCAAGATCGGAGCAAACGCTGGATCTCGTGGCTCGGAGTCGAAGATCTCCTTCGTCGAGAGCTCCTCGTTCTCCTTGGAGAGCTGCACGGCATCGTACCGGGGGTCGGTTGCGGGCAGCTCTCGTTGTAGGACGTGGCCCATCGGCATCGGGCTCGTCCATGTAACGCGGGCAACCGGCTGTTGCCGCGAACGCGCCGGTGCGGCGTCGCCGACCGAGCGCTTGTCTTCGCCTCGTCGGGCGAGAACGACGCCCACCACCAGACCGACCACCACAAACAATGCAATCCTCATGGCTGCCCTCTGGCGGTTCTATACTCCGTCGCAGAGACAACGGCCGCTCCTGGAGCGCTCTTCGCGGGCGGTGATCGCGTTACCTACCACCGCCGTGGCTAGTTCCAGTTGCCCTCGACCTCGAGCTGCCACATCTCGCCTGGCGAGCAGCCGGTCGGCGATAGCGGCCGGATCTCGATCGACACGTTGCGCCCGTCGTCGCTGCCGTTGGAGAACGTACCCGACTCGCCCCACTCGGCGCGGACCTGTGTCGTCGCGCCACTCGTCGTCTTCGTGCCGGTCGTGGTCGAGCACTCGACGACATCGCTACCGGAATTGAGGTAGACGAACACGTCGAACATCGCGCTGGTCGGCGACGTCACCTTGGCCGCGAAGCGCAGCGAGAGGCCGAACGGCTCGCTGTCGTCCTCGCTGACCCGCACGCGGTACCACGCACTCTGGTAGCCGGCCGCGCTCAGCTTCATGTTGCCGGAGTCGCCGCTGACGGTGCCGAGCATCGTCGCGGTCTGGCACGTGTCGGTCCCGGTGCAGGACGCGGCCGGTGGTGCATCGGTCGTCACCGGCGGCGCGTCGACGAGCACCGCGGCATCGAGCTGGACCAGCGGCGCGTCCTGCCCGGGATTGGCGTCCGGGTTGTCGCCGTTGCCGGTGTCCCGGCCGGCAGACGCGCAGCCTACGAGCATGCAGCCGGCGAGCAGGACGGAGCGCAGCATGCGGGAACGGTATCCCAGGTCGCCCGGCGGGTGTGCGGCGATCTTCGGGCGCGATCCGCTGCTCGGACTCTCGAACGAGGCTACCGTGCCGCTCGCAATGCCCAACGCTACCGTCGCATCCGAGCTGGAGCGGATTCGCGAGCTTTGCACCGCCGGACGAACGCAGGAGTACGTGGCGCAAGGGCGTGCGCTCGCCGCCGCCTACCCGACCGACGTCGCCGCGCAACTCGAAGCTGCCTACGCATGCGATCGGCACGGCGAGGAGATCGACGCGATCCGCTACTACGACGCCGCGTGGCAGCTCGGCGTCCCGGGCGCCGATCGCAGGAAGTTCCTCGTCGGCTACGGCTCGACGCTGCGCAACGTCGGCCGCATCGCGGAGTCGATCGAGCTCTTGCGGGCCGCGGCGGCGGAGATGCCCGAGCTCCCCGCCTTCCCTGCGTTCCTCGCGCTCGCGCTGCACAGCGCCGGCCGCCACGACGAGGCCATGGTCGCCGCGCTCGACGCGGTGCTCCGCACGAACGCGGCGACAGGCACGCTCGGCGGTTACGACCGCGCGCTCCGCCACTATCGCGACGAGCTGGCGGGCGGTCCGAGCGACTGATATCGCGCCGCCACGCTTCAGGCGTGGTCTTCGACCCACTTCTTCGCGACCGCGAGCGCCGCGGGTACCTGGGCGGGATCCTTGCCTCCACCCTGGGCCATGTCGGGGCGACCGCCGGCCCGACCACCGAGCGCCGCCGCGACCTCGCCGAGCAGCTTGCCGGCCTGGACCTTGCCGACCAGGTCCTTGGTCACCATCGCGACGAGCTTGACCTCGGCCCCGCCGGTGCCGGCGAGCACGACGACGCCCGAGCCGAGCTTGTCGCGCAGCTGATCGCCGGTGTCGCGGAGCACCTTGGCGTCGTCGACCTCGACCTGCGCGGCGAGCACCTTGATGCCCTTGATCGTGACCGCCTCGGCCATCAGGTCGCGGCCACCGCCCCCGGAGGCGATCCGCTGCTTGAGCTTCTCGATCTCGCGGTCGAGATCCTTCTGGTCGGCGAGCAGCTTGTCGACGCGCTGGCTGACCTCGAACGGCGACGCCTTGAGCCGGCTGCCGGTCTTCATCAGCTCGTCCTCGAGCTTGCGCAGGTAGTCGAGCGCGCCGGCGCCGGTGACCGCCTCGATGCGGCGCACACCCTGGGCGACACCCGCCTCGCCGACGATCTTCATCATGCCGATGTCGCCGGCACGGCGGACGTGGGTGC
>DAIRFU010000629.1:0-4221 GCA_036794935.1 Kofleriaceae bacterium
CCCACGCGGGCGGGCTGTCGATCGTGATCCGCTGCCTGCTCGCAGACAAGCCCGTGGTGCTCGGCGAGCTCGCCGCCATCGACGAGTGCACGCTCGCGTCGCTCGTCCCCGCGCAGCTCGCGCGGCTGCTCGAGGACCCGAGCTGGCGGCCCTCGTCGCGGCTGCGCGCGGTCCTGCTCGGTGGTGCCGCCGCGCCGCCCGCGCTGGTCGAGGCGGCGGTCGCGCGCGGCGTGCCCGTGCTGCCCACGTACGGGCTCACCGAGACGTTCGGCCAGGTCGCCACCGCACGTGTCCCCGGCGGCCGGCCGGTGCTGCTCCCCGGCGTCGCCATCGAGGCCGGCACGCGCGAGGTGCCGGCGCGGATCCGGATCCGCGGCGCGATGCTCGCGACCCGCTACCTCGACGGCACGCCGATCGCGCCCGAGCTCGTGACGGCGGACCTCGGTTTTCTCGCGCAGGACGAGCTGCACGTGCTCGGCCGCATCGACGACGTCATCATCTCGGGCGGCGAGAACGTGCACCCCACGCAGGTCGAGGCCGTGCTCGCCGCGACCCCGGGCGTGCGCGCGGCCGCCGCGTTCGGCATCCGCGATCCGCGCTGGGGGCAGGTCGTCGCCGCCGCGATCAGCGTCGAGCCGGCATTCGATCGGGCCGCCGCACTCGCGTGCTGGCACGCTCGGCTCCCGCCGCACGCACGGCCGCGCCGGCTCGCCGTGCTCGCCGAGCTCCCGCGGCTGCCATCCGGCAAGCTCGACCGCCGCGCGCTCGCCGAGGCGGCGACCACCCCGGTCGAGTACCGCGAGCCCGCGTGCTAGAACCGCGGGCGTGAGCGCACGATTCCTCGACGACGACGCGCGGGCCGCGTTCAAGCGCGCGATCGAGGCGATCGAGGCGGTGTCCGCGGTCGAGGTCGTCGTCGCGGTCCGCCGCCGCTCGCACGGCTACCGCCACGCGAACGTCGCGGTCGGCGCGCTCACCGCGTTCGTCGGGCTCGCCGTGATGCTGTTCGCGCGGCAGGCGTTCGCGCTGACGTCGATCCTGATCGACCCGTTCGTCGTCGGCCTGATCGCCGGCACCGTGGTCGAGCTGCTCCCCGGCGTCAAGCGCGTGCTGACGCCGCCGGCCTCGCGCCGCCTCCACGTGCACCGCGCCGCCCGGGCCACGTTCGTCGAGCGCGGCGTCCACGCGACGCGCGCGCGCACCGGACTGCTCGTCTACATCTCGTGGCTCGAGCAGGCCGTCGCGATCGTGGCGGACCTCGGCCTCGCCCGCCAGCTGCCGGCCGACACGGTCGCGCGCATCGAGCAGGCGCTCACCGCCGAGATGCGCGGCGGCGGCGCGCGGGTCGCCAGCGTGCTCGAGCGGTTCGCGGGCGAGCTCCACACGGCGGCGCCCGTCGGCGACGATGACGTCAACGAGCTGTCCGATGCGATCGACAGTGATCTGGAGCGCGCACGGTGAAGCGGCGGACCGCGTTCGTGCTCGCGCTCGTCCTCGTGCTGCTCGCGCTCGCCGGAGTCGCGCTCGCCCGCCCCGGCGGCGGTGAGACGTACTCGGGGGGCGGCGGTCACGGCGGCGGCAGCGGTGGCGGCGGCGGTGGCGGTGGTTCCGGTGCCGTGTTCGAGCTGCTCTACTGGGCGATCCGGCTCTGCATCTACTACCCGCAGATCGGCCTGCCGCTGATCGGGATCGTGATCGGCTGGGTCGCGTACTCCGCGTACCGGCAGCACCAGAACAAGGACTGGGACAGTGGCCCGCCCGTCGAGCTCGAGCAGGCGATCGATCTGTCGCGCGTGCGCCAGCTCGATCCCGACTTCTCGCAGATCGTGTTCGAGGACTTCGCGTACCGCCTGTTCTCGACCGCGCACCGCGCCCGCGCGTCCGCCGAGACGCTCGACACCGTGGCCCCGTACGTCGGGGCCACCGCACGCGCCGCGCTCGCCGCGCGCGAGCCCACGGGTGTGCCGGTCGTGCAGGTGATCGTCGGCGCGATGCGTGTGTACCGCGCCGACGTGCCGGCGACGCCGACCGATGCCGACGGCCACCCGAACCGGATCCACATCGGCATCGAATTCGAGGCCAACGTCGCGACGGCCACCCACACCTACTACTCGGTCGAGAGCTGGCTGTTCGCGCGCGACGCGACACGCGCGAGCAAGCCGCCGTCACCGACGCGCGGCTTCCCGTGCCCGAACTGCGGTGCGCCCTGGCAGTCGACCGAGACCGGCTCCCAGCGCTGCGCGTCGTGCGGCCAGGTCGTCGACAACGGGCGCTTCGACTGGCTCGTCGAGCAGATCTCGCTCGCATCCCTCGACGAGCGGCCGCCGACGCTGACGACCGAGGTGCCCGAGCGCGGCACCGATCTGGCGACCTACGTGCAGCCGAACGTGAGCCAGCTCTACTCCGAGCTCCAGGATGAAGATCCGGAGGTCCACCAGCTCGCGCTGATGGCGCGCATCCAGCTCATCTTCGACGAGATGACGAAGGCGTGGTCGCAGAACGAGCTCGCGCCGGTGCGCGGCCTCGTCTCCGACGGCCTGTTCGATTACCTGAGCTACTGGGTCGACGCCTACAAGCGCCAGGGACTGCGCAACCAGCTCGTCGACATGCGGATCACGCGCACCGAGCTCGCGAAGGTCACGCGCGACCGCTGGTATCACGCCGTGACGTACCGGTTGTGGGCCACCGGCAAGGACTACGTGACCCGGGGCGAGACGGTCGTGCGCGGCTCGCCGCGTCGCGAGCGGCCGTACAGCGAGTACTGGACGCTGATCCGGAGCGCGTCGCGCAAGGGCCCGACCCGGACCGAGAACCAGTGCGGCAACTGCGGCGCGCCGCTCCAGGTCTCGATGGCAGGGGCCTGTAATTACTGCGGAGCTCACGTCACCGCGGGCGAGTTCGACTGGGTGCTGTCCACGATCGAGCAGGACGACTCGTACCGGGGTTGACCCACCGTACGCGGATCACACCAGTCCCCGAGGCGCTACCCGAGCAACGCCTGTCTGCCCACCCCGACCTCGTGTTACGTACAGGCGACCATGCGCTTCGTTCTAGGTCTGGTGATGGCGATGGCGGCGTGCGACGGCGCGACGATCAGTCCGATGCTCGATGGCGGCACCGACGCGCCGGTGGTGCCCGATGCGCCCGACGCGACGGCTGCCGCGATCGATGGCACGTGGCTCGACACGTACGTCACCGCGGACGGGCCGCAGGCAGTCTCGCAGTGCGGCGCGGCGCCGTCCGCCGTCGTCGTCGACGCGACGACCGCAGCGGTGCTGACGTATCCGGGCGCGTGCATGCCCGATGGCTCGTTCCGCATCCATGTGCCCGGCGATCTCGGCACGTACTACCTGCGCGTTCAGGGCGTGCTGTACGAGACCACGAAGCAAGCAGGCCTCGATCTGTCGACCGATCACCTCGGCCGCAGCGACGTCTCCGGCATCACCGGCGTTCACTTCGGCGTGGACATGACCGGCCTCGCGGCGTGGTCGCCGGGGGATGTGCTGATGGCGTTCGCGCCGAACGTCGGCTTCGATCAGAACCTGTCGTTCACGAGTGGTGGGCCGGCGAACGGCGAGACCACGCTGACGGGCACCGCGCCGTGGTTCGGCTACAAGATCGACGGCACCCGGTCCGATACGCTCCAGATCGTCCAGCTCGGCGTCCACACGTCGACCAGCGGCTACGCGTACCTGTCGCTCGATCGCGCGTACGAGCTGCCGCCCCTGACGATGGCGAACAACGCCATGCAGGACATGGCCGGCGCGTTCGTGGCTCCCACGCCGGGCACGCTCGCGCTCGGCATCAACGTGGCCAGCTTCAACCAGTTCGCGCTCGTGGCGAACCCGAACATCACCGGCCGCACGATCGCGGGCAGCGCGTACGCCGCGGCATCGCCCGAGGTGATCCCGTCGCCGCCCCTGATCTCGTTCGCACGCGACAGCTCGTCGATCGCCACGCTGAGCTTCGGCACGCTCGCCTACGGCGACCCGTTCCCGGAGACGTGGGGCCGCTACGTCAAGGTGCAGGAGGCGTTCGCGGTGCCGTACACCTGGAACAGCGTGACCGGCTCGCTCAACGCGCTGATGACGCGGACGGTGACGAAGGCGGACGCCGAGGCGACGATCATCGACGCGCGACTCGGGCCACCGCGCTCACCGAAGCTCGACGGCGAGGACGCGTTCACCAAGACGAGCATCAGTCCGGTGCCGATCGTGAGCT
>DAIRFU010000091.1:0-9309 GCA_036794935.1 Kofleriaceae bacterium
GATCATCTTGTCGATCGTCTTCTCGAAGTCGGCGCGGTCATCCTTGCCCTGCTTGACGAATCGCAAGGGATTGATCCGCGCGACGACGATCGGCTTGAGGTAGCCGCTGGTCCAGCCCGCGTCCTTGAGCTTCTTGACTGCCTCGCCGACCAGCTCGTCGAGCTCGAGCAGCTTGTCGGCGTGGGCCGCACGCATCGTCAGGCTCTCGGTCATCGGCGCATCCGAGAACGACTCGCACTTGCTGACGACCGAGTTGTACGCGCCGCCCGAGAACCGCGCGTTCTTCTCGTAGCAAATGCCGATCGTGACGAGCGAGGGCTGCTCGAGCTCGAACGCCATGGCCTGCTCGCTGCGGTCGCCGTCGGCCGCGATCGCGCGCGCCATGCGGATCACCTCGAGCGCCTTGTCCTTCAGGTTGTGCGCCTTCTCGGTGTTGAGCGCGAGGATGCGAAACGCGATCTCGGGCTCGGGCATGACGAGCGCGACGACCGTCTTCGCGCCGAGCGTCGCGAGCGCGGCGAGCCGGTGCATGCCGTTCGGAGACATGAACCCACCTTCGCCGTCCGGAACCGCGATCACCGGATCGAGGAAGCGACCGACCTTCGGGATCACGGCGGCGAGCCGCTCCGAGTGCGCCTTCGACAGCTCGCGCTGGTACGGGGTGGGCTTCACCTTGTCGAGCGGGAGCGCGGACAGTGCGACCCAGTGGCCGCCGAACGGCTCCCGGTAGACGGCGAGCGCTCGCCCACCCGCGTCCGCGATCTGCTGCTGGACGGTCGCGACCTCCGCCGGCGGCGCTCCCGAAGCAACTTCGTCCGCGGTGAGCCCGACCGAGCCGGCTTCGGCCTTCACCTTCTTCTTGCGCGGTGAAGCGGCCTTCTTCGGTGCTGCCGATTTGGCTCTGGCCATGCGCTGGACTCTATCCTGCTACATTGACGCTCGCATGGCCGAGACGTCGTTTCCGAAGTCCGAGATCAAGATCCTGCTGCTCGAGAACATCCATCCGGTCGCGAAGGAAGAGTTCGCGGCCGAGGGGTTCCAGGTCGAGCTCCTCAAGGGCGCGCTGCCCGAGGCCGAGCTCGCCGAGCGCATCAAGGACGTCCATGTCGTGGGCATCCGCAGCAAGACGCAGCTGACGCCGCGCGTGCTCGACGAGGCTCGCCGGCTGCTCGCGATCGGCGCGTTCTGCATCGGCACGAACCAGATCGCGCTCTCGCACGCGAACCGCCGCGGCGCGCCCGTGTTCAACGCACCGTTCTCGAACACGCGCTCGGTCGCCGAGCTGATCATCGCCGAGATCGTGATGCTGTCGCGCCAGCTCGGCGATCGGGTCCGCGAGGTCCACGCCGGTACCTGGAAGAAGGTCGCGGTCGGCAGCCACGAGGTGCGCGGCAAGACGCTCGGCATCATCGGCTACGGTCACATCGGCAGCCAGGTCGGCGTGCTCGCCGAGGTGTTCGGCATGCGCGTCGTGTTCCACGACATCACCGCGCGGCTGCCGATGGGCAACAACCGCTCGCTGCCCAAGCTCGACGACCTGCTCGAGCAGTCCGACTTCGTCACGCTGCACGTGCCCGAGACGCCGCAGACCAAGCTGATGATCGGCGCCGAGCAGCTCGCGCGCATGAAGCCGGGCGCGTGCCTGCTCAACGCGAGCCGCGGTACGGTCGTCGATATCGACGCGCTCGCCGCCACGCTCGAGAGCGGGCACCTCGGCGGTGCCGCGGTCGACGTCTACCCGCAGGAGCCCGCGACGAACAGCGAGGGGTTCAGCTCGCCGCTGCGCGAGCTGTCGAACGTCATCCTGACGCCTCACATCGGCGGCTCGACCGAGGAGGCTCAGGAGTCGATCGGCAAGGAGGTGTCGACGGCGCTCATCAAGTTCGTCAACTCGGGCGCGACGGCCGGCGCGGTCAACTTCCCCAACGTCGAGCTGCCGGTCACCAGGAACGCGCACCGCATCCTGAACGTCCACCGCAACGTCCCCGGCGTGCTGCGCGATATCAACAAGATCGTCAGTGATCTCAACGCGAACATCCGTGCCCAGCTGCTCGCGACCGACCCCGACATCGGATATTTGATCATGGACCTCGATCAGGACGTGTCGCACGACGTCAAGAACGCGGTCGCGGCGCTGGAAACCAGCATCAAGACGCGCATCCTCTTCTGATCGCTTTCAGGCCATACTGCGCGTAAGCGCGTGCACATCTCTGTCTTCGACATCTTCAAGATCGGCATCGGGCCATCGAGCTCTCATACCGTCGGTCCGATGCGCGCGGCGCGCCGGTTCGCCGAGCTGCTCGCCGAGCAGGAGCTCATGCCGCAGATCGAGAGCCTCAAGATCGAGCTGTTCGGCAGCCTCGGCTTCACCGGCAAGGGCCACGGCAGCGACAAGGCGATCATCCTCGGGCTCGAGGGCGAGGAACCGGCGACGGTCGACGTCGACTCGATCCCGCGCCGCGTGGCCGCGGTCGCGACCGGGCACCAGATCAAGCTGCTCGGCACGCGCGAGGTCCCGTTCGACCCCGCGACGAACCTCGTGTTCCACCGCCGCGAGAAGCTGCCATTGCACGCGAACGGCATGCGCTTCACCGCGCTCGGTGCCGCCGGCGTCCACGCACCGCTGCTCGAGCGGATTTTTTACTCCGTCGGCGGAGGGTTCGTCGTCGATCACGTCGGCGCGCCGGCAGACGGCTCGACGCCGGCCGATCAGGTCGAGGTCCCGTACCCGTTCAACACCGGCGAGGAGCTGCTGCGCCACGCGTCCGAGCAGGGCATGGCGATCAGCTCGCTGATGCTCGAGAACGAGAAGGCGCTCGTGGCCGAGCCCGAGATCCGCCGCCGCGTGCTCGAGATCTCGGCGACCATGGATGCGTGCATCCGGCGCGGCTGCGAGCACGAGGGCATTTTGCCTGGCGGTCTCAAGGTCAAGCGGCGCGCGGCGGCGCTGTTCCGCAAGCTGAAGTCCGACGCGCGCGGCGAGCGCGACGCGCTCGCGATCATGGACTGGGTCAACCTGTTCGCGCTCGCGGTCAACGAGGAGAACGCGGCGGGCGGCCGGGTGGTCACCGCACCGACGAACGGCGCGGCCGGCATCATCCCGGCGGTGCTGACGTATTACCGGCGCTACATCCCGGGCGCCGACGATGAGGGCGCGGTCCGCTTCCTGCTCACCGCCGCCGCGATCGGCGCGCTGTACAAGAAGAACGCCTCGATCAGCGGCGCCGAGGTCGGCTGTCAGGGGGAGGTCGGCGTCGCCTGCTCGATGGCAGCCGGCGCGCTCACCGAGGTCATGGGCGGCACGCCCGCGCAGGTCGAGAACGCGGCCGAGATCGGCATGGAGCACAACCTCGGCCTCACGTGCGATCCGATCGGCGGGCTCGTCCAGGTGCCGTGCATCGAGCGCAACGCGATGGGCTCGGTCAAGGCAATCAATGCCGCGCGGCTCGCGCTGCAGGGCGACGGTACGCACAAGGTGTCGCTCGACAAGGTCATCAGGACGATGTGGCGGACCGGCGCGGACATGAGCTCGAAGTACAAGGAGACGGCGCGCGGCGGGCTCGCAGTTAACATCATCGAGTGCTGATCGAACCGAGCCGCATGGGATAGGCTGCTCCAAGTGGAGATTGATCCCGGAGAGTCGGAGTGAATCCGTCTCCCCTCCAGATCTGAGGGCTCGAGCCGAGGCGGAGCGACCTGGCGCGAGGCATCTTGATCGCGCGCAGCACGCGGCCGCTCGATGCGGCGACGCAGAAGGCGATGTGGGACGCCCTGTCGACGGCGGGCGTCACCGAGAAGGCCGACGACGACAGCGACAACGAGCCCGAGCGCCAGTGGCACGCGGCGCCGTGGCTGCCTCCCGCGCCTCACGAGGTCGATCCGCAGCGCGCCGCGATCGAGGCGATCGGCGAGCCATTCGGCGTCGACATGGTGTGGCTCGTCAAGGTCGAGACCGGCGTCGATGGCATCGCGTGGCTCGAGCTCGCGACCGTCGAGCCCCCAGAGGCCGGCGCGGACGGCGGCGAGCCCGGGTCCGCCGAGGTCGTCGATGGGCTCTTCGACGAGTCGCAGGAGGTCCTGTACGCCGCGCCCGACGCACCGTCGCCCGCGGAGGTCGAGGAGGAGGACGAGAGCGAGCTCGAGGAGGAGCTCGGCGAGCTCGAGGTCGTCACGCTCGAGAGCCACTGGCGCAGCGGCCCGCCCCCGTTCGAGCACACGGTGCCGTTCCCGATCGAGCGCTATCCCGAGATCATCGACGACTACGACTGGGAGAGCTTCGGCATCGCGTTCAAGCTCTCCGGCGAAGCGCTGGCCGGCGAGGAGTCGGTGGTCAACGCGTTCTTCGCGCTGTGGCTCTCGGTGTATCAGGACGAGCGCTCCGAGGAGTTCGAGCCATTCCAGCGCGCCGACGTGATCCACGATCGCAGGCATCGCTCCGCGCTGATGTGGGTCGAGCGGTTCGCGGTCCCGGCGACCGCGTCGGACCAGGTCCACTTCCTGCTCTGGATCATGGCGCGCATGCACGAGGTGCTGCCGATCACGTGGGCGCGGTTCGATCCCGTCGACGATGCGGTGAAGGCGCAGGCGCAAGGAGGCGACGGCGCCGAACCGTTCGTGCTCGCGGGCAACCCGTTCGCGGACCGGTTCCAGCGCCAGGGCGAGGAGGCCGCGCTCACGTGGGCGGTCGGCCAGACGACGTGGAGCCGGCGCGAGATCGCGGGCATGCTCGTCGAGGTCGCGCTCGATCACGATCCGGACAACTCGGCGACGGCGGCCATCGCCGAGCGGCTGCTGCGCCGCGCACAGTCGTTCGATGCGGGCTCCGACGCGGCCGGCTACCTGACGATCGTGCTCGTCCGCCAGAGCCGGCTGCCCGAGGCGATCGAGCTCGCGCAGCAGGCGCGCAGCCGCGACGTCCGCCTGCTCGTGATCGGCGAGATCGCGGAGCACGCGCCCGACGAGCTGTTGCCCGCGCTCGACCTGCTCGATCCGGCGACGCTCGCGGTCACCGAGCCCGAGGAGCTCGCCGAGCTGACCGCGTCGGTCGCGCGCCACGCGCCCGCCCAGCTCGGCGCGCTGCTCGCGAAGCTACCGGATGACGTCGCGCTCGTGCCGCACCTCTACAACGCGAGCTTCTCGGTCGACCGGCCGCTCGCGCTCGCGATCCTGCGCCGCGTGCTGTCGCTGCCCGAACCGCCGCGCGACGCCGGCGAGGCCCGCACCGCGCTCGTGATGGCGTGGAACAACGCCTGCATCCACGCGCACGCGCTCGGCGACTACAAGCTCGCGGTCGACCTCGCCGACGGGGGCCAGCCCTACGGACCGGAGAACCCGTACATCTATCACTCGGCGGCCTGCGCCTACGCCGCGATCGGCCAGATCGACCGGGCGCTCGAGCAGGTCTCGCGCGCGATCGAGCACGAGTACGAGCACACCGAGAAGATGGAGACCGACGCCGACCTCTCGCCGCTCCACTCCGACCCGCGATTCCCGGCCCTGTTCAACGAGTGGCGGACGCGGCGTGCCGATCTGAACTGAACCGGCGAGTCACGACGGGCGCAGGACCGCGCCGGACTTCTCGGCCGTCACGTGGCGGGTCGCCTCGTCGTAGTGCGCCCAGCACACCGGCGCGTAGTGCTCGTCGGCGCCGAGCTGGATCTGCGGCCCGACCACCGTCGGCGTGCCGTTGACGAAGCGCAGGTTGCAGATCGCCTTCTTCGCGCAGTACTGGCAGGTGACCTTCACCTCCTCGATGCGGTCGGCGAGCTCCATCAGCCGCTGCGCGCCGGGGAACAGCTTGGTCTTGAAGTCGGTGCGCAGGCCGTAGCAGATCACCGGCACGCCCGGATCGACGGTGATCCGGCGCAGGTCCTCGATCACTGCCGGCGCGAGGAACTGCGCCTCGTCGACGAGGACGCAGTCGAGCCCGGCGAAGTCGCTCGGATCGAGCGTGGTGTCCTCGTCGACCATCACGTCCGCCTCGGCCTCGAGACCGCAGCGCGACGAGATCTTGGCGGCACCGAACCGGGTATCGAGGCGCGGCTTGACCAGCAGCACCTTCTTGCCCTGCTTGCGATAGTTGTGGGCCACCGCGAGCAGGTTCATCGACTTCGCCGAGTCCATCGTGCCGTAACGGAAGTAGAGCTTCGCCACGGCCAAACCCTAGATCGGGGGCCTGACACGTGAGGGTCCGAACGCGTCCCCGTGGGACACCCCCGGCGGGCGCTACCAGGCGTGCATCGTCTGGGCGAGCAGCAGCACGCCCGCACCGACGAGGCCGGCGAACGGGATCGTGAAGATCCACGCCCACACGATCCGGCCGGCGAGCGCCCAGCGGATGCCACGGACGTTCGTCACCGAGCCGACACCGACGATCGCGCCCGTGATCGTGTGCGTCGTCGAGACCGGAATCTTCAGGTGGGTCGCGCCGAACAGCGTGACCGCACCGGCGAGGTTCGCGCAGAACCCGCCGACCGGCTTGAGCGACGTGATCCCCATGCCCATCGTCTTGATGATGCGCTGGCCGCCGATCGCGGTGCCGATCGCCATCGCGCCGTACGACGACACGATCACCCAGGCGGGCACATGGCCGCCGGTCGCGGGTAACACGCCGCCGGCGATCATCACCGCCCAGATCACGCCGATCGTCTTCTGGGCGTCGTTGCCGCCGTGACCGATCGAGTACGCCGCGGCCGAGAAGAGCTGGCCGATGCGGAACACGCGGTCCACGCGCTGCGGCCGCATCTTGCGGAACAGCCAGTAGACGATGAACATGCTGACGCCGCCGAGCACGAGGCCGATCAGCGGCGCGAGCACGATGAACTCGATCGTCGGCCACAGCTTCGCCGTGTTGAGCACGTCGGGTCCCGCGTAGGCGATGCCGGCGCCGGAGAGCCCGCCGATCAGCGCGTGCGAGCTCGATGACGGCAGGCCCCACCACCAGGTCAACAGATTCCACACGATCGCGCCGCACAGCCCGGCGATCACGACCCACACGAACGCGTGGTCCGAAGACTCGATCGTGACGATCTTCGCGATCGTGTTCGCGACGCCCTCGTGAAACACGAACAGGGCGACGAAGTTGAACATCGTCGCCCACAGCACCGCGAGGCGCGGCGACAGCACGCGGGTCGACACCACCGTCGCGATCGAGTTCGCCGCGTCGTGGAAGCCGTTGATGATGTCGAACACCAGCGCGACGGCGATCGTGATGTAGACGAGCGAGTGCGCGTCCATGGCTCAAGCGTGCTCGAGGATCACGCCCTCGATGATATTCGCGACGTCTTCACAGCGGTCGGAGGCCATCTCGAGGTTCTCGTAGATCTCCTTCCACTTGATGACGACGATCGGATCCTTCTCGTCCTTGAACAGGCGTGCCACCGAGCGACGCAGGATCGCGTCGGCCTCGTTCTCCAGCCGGTTGATGTCGATGCACAGCTTGAGCGTCTGCTGCGGCTCCTTGAGCGCGCGGAGGCCGTGCGTCGCCTGCTCGACCTGCAGCGCGGATCGGTGCAGCACGTCGGCGAGGTCGCGGACGTCGCTCGTCATCGTCGTCAGCTCGTACAGCTCGATGCGCTCGGCGGCGGCCTCGACGAAGTCCATGATGTCGTCCATCCGCGTGATCAGGCGGTGGATCGAGTCACGGTCGATCGGCGTGATGAACGTCTTGTGCAGCGCCTCGACACAGCGGTGCGTGATCGTGTCGGTCTCGTGCTCGATGTCCGAGATCCGCCGGCACTTCGTCGCGATGTTCGCGCCGGTCGTCACCATGGACAGAAATTCCTTGGTGCCCTCGACAGTCAGGCCAGCGTGCTGCTCGAAGAAATCGAAGAAGCTGGTCTCGCGTGGCAGAAAGCGACCGAACATGCAGCCTCCTGCGCGCGATGTAACACGACGCGATCAACGCGTCACGGCCCGAATTCGCCATTCTGGAGATACGCGAGAATCAACCGGTGTGCCTCTTGCGCGTTCATGATCCAGGTGTGCGTCGCGTCCACCTCGGCGAACGCGCTCATCCCTGCCAGCTTCGTCTCGTCGACGGCGACCGTGCCATCGTTGCGTACCCCGGCGGCAAAGCGCCGGCCGACCGTCCAGCTCGTCACGTTGGACACCGCGACGCTGCGCGTGCCGGCGATCACGGCGAACGGCGCCGGAGGATCCGGCCACGCCGCCGGGTCGGCCAGCTCGCGGCCCGCCGGGCCATAGAACCAGCGGAACAGCGGATTTCGCACGAGCCCGGCCGCGATCCGGCTGCCCTGGTTCGGCGGCGCCAGCATCACGATCCGCGACCAGTGCAGCCGCGGATCGCGGAGGTGGCGGACGACGATGCCGCCGAGCGAGTGGGTGACCCCGCACAGCGGCCGCTCGCCCGCGACCTCGACGAGCTGCTCGGTGAGCGCGGTCGCGAGGTAGGCGATCGAGTGCCGGCGCGACGGATAGGAGCGGCGCCACGTCTCGAACCCGTGCGCGCGCAGGAACGCGTCGAGCTTCGCCATCGAGCCGTGGCCGCGCGCGAGCCCGTGCAGCAGCACGATGAGTGGCTTCATGACTCGTCGCCCTCGGCGCGGGCCTCTGCTGCGTCCTTGTCGAGCTCGGCGTCGAGGTCCGCCTCGCGGCGCGAGCGCCACGACTCCTCGAGCTGATCGACGCGATCGGTGAGCCGATCCGGATGCTCCGGCGGGAACAGCGGCTCGAGCTCGCGCGGCCGGATCGCATCGACCGTCGCGATCACCTCGGCGACGAGCGCCTCGCGCTCGCGGCGCAGCGCGCGAACCTCGCGGCGAAAGCGCAGCCGGCGGAACAGCACGCCGAGCCCGCGCCGGACCAGGCGCAGCCGATCGAGCACGCGCAGCGTCGCGTAGCCCGACGCGGGCAGGATCAGCATCGCCGCGATCGCCCACGCCAGGCCCAGCCGCCAGCCCAGGATCGCGATGGTCGCGGCATACGCGACGAGCACGAGCAAGAGCCCGATCAGGAGCTTCGTCGTCGCGATCACGTCCTTGCGCGGTGTCAGCTTCGCGCTCGCGAACCGCGCGAATGCGAGCGGTGGCACGTGTAACGGCGCACCGGGTGCGGTCAGCGGCAGCCAGAACGCGACGAGCACGAGGTGACGGAGCACGCGGATGCCGACCTCGAGCTTCGACAGATCGCGCGCGAGCTCGCGGTCGGTGATGCCGAGCTCGTCGAGCTTCTGCTGGTAGGCACGCACGCGCGCCATCAGTGCGACGACGCGTGGCTCGTCCGCGACCGCGCTGTAGTACGTGTTGAAGCGGCGCGCGAGCTCGACGCGATCCTCGATCGAGATCTCGT
>DAIRFU010000091.1:9319-14707 GCA_036794935.1 Kofleriaceae bacterium
CGTGCGGCTGATAGAGCCGGCGCACGACGTCGAGCGCGCGCACGGTCTCCCAGTCGGGCGCGTTGATCGTCAGCCGGCGCAACGCGGCGTCGATGTCGCCGGTGACCGCGCGCACCTGCTCGGTGACATCGCCGGGGGCGCCCGCGACGGTGATCGGCGGGCCGTACTGGACGAGCACGCGGCTGCGGAAGCGCTTCGGGTGGATGAACGTGAGCCCGCACGGCACGATCTGGATCGGCTCCGCTCCCCGTCGCACGCCGCCCAGCGCGAGCCTCGCCGCGCCGGTCTTGAGCCGGGCGAGCTGCGACTCGTCATGCGAGAGGCCCTCGGGGAAGATGCCGATCGCGCCGCCGCCGCCGAGCACGCCGAACATCGCGTCGAATGCGGTGTCGTTGTCGACAGTCGCGTCCCCGTGATCGGCGCGCCGCTTGATCGGCACCGCCCCGAGCCCGCGCAGCACCGCGCGCATCAGCCGGCCCTCGAACAGCGTGTCCTTGGCCGCGAAGTGGACCTTCCGCCCGCACGTCGTGATGATGAGGATCGGATCGATCAGCGAGTTCGGGTGATTGCCGGCGAACAGCACCGGCCCGGTGCGCGGCACGTGCTCGAGCCCGACGATCTCGATCTGGCGGAAGAACACGCGGGTGACGATGCGCAGGAACCATGCGAGCACCCGGTACGCCACCAACTCATCGTACCATCGTGATGATGCGTCCCTTGCTGTTCCTTTGCCTCGCGGCATGTGGACGCATCGACTTCGATCCCCGTCTCCCGCTCGACGCCAGACCGGACGGGCCCGCGATCGATCCGAGCCTGATCGCGCACTACACGTTCGACGACGATCCCGGCGACGGCTTCTTCGATTCGACCGGGCATGGCCACACGGCGACGTGCGCGAGCTGCCCGGTGGTCGGCAGCGCGGCCGGCCGGATCGCCGCGAGCTTCGACGGTGTCGACGAGGTCCTCGCGGTCGCCGACGACTCGGCGCTCCGGCGACCACGCTGCGGTACGACGCCAGCGAGATCTTGATCGGCGCGGACCGCGACGACGGCGCCGACTACGCGTTCGTCGATGGCTACCTCGACGAGCTGCGGATCTACAGCCGCGCGCTCTCGGACGTGGAGGTCGCCGCGCTCGCGGCCGAGTAGGGCTGCGCGGGCTCGAAGATCAGGCCGGCGTTGCGCAGCCGCTCGAGCAGCGCGCCGTCCATCGCGATCGATGGCGTGAGACAGCCGCCTGGCGAGTCCAGCTCGTCGTACGCGAGGCAGAGCGCGGACTCGCCGAGCATCTTCGCGGTCGACGCGTAGCCCGGATCGCCGGCCGGATCGCCGACGATGTAGAGCAGCTTGTCATCGCCATCCTCGGCGACGAAGCGCACCTTCCAGTGGCCGCGCTCGCGCTTGTCCTGCGACGGGCCCTCGCCGGGCTTGGGCGCGCGCTGCTGGAGCATGCCGCGCACGCGCGGCCGCTTCATCGCCGCCGCCAGCGCCGCGAGGCCGACGGTGATCGCCGTCGCCATGATCGCGCCGCGCGCGTTGCCGGGTGTGCTCATCACCTCGCGGTAGACGAAGTCCGGTCCCCACGGATAGCCGGCGAGCGCGTGGCCGCGGCGCACGACCGGGCTGTTCGTCGCGGCCATGAAGAACGGGACGAAGAACATCTTGAGGTACGGGTCCCAGCCGACCGCCGGACCATCGACCTTCGGGTGCGGTGCCGCCGGATCGGGATCGAGCGCGTATGGGTTGCGCAGCACGCGCCGCACGAACGGATCGGACATCGCCTCGGCGATCGCGAAGCCGCTCGCGGCGGTGCCACCCGACATCCCGCCGCTCTGCTCGCCGAAGAACGCGGTGACCTTCTGGGCGGGCCGGCCGAACCGATGGATGAACTCCTGCTGTGTCGCCCACGCACCGAGGTCGCTCGGGATCGAGTCGAACCCGCACGTGTGGACGATGCGGGCGCCGGTCTGCCGTGCGCGATCGTGATGCGCGTCGATCATCTCGCGCATCCAGTGGACCTCGCCGGTGAGGTCGCAGTAGTGGGTGCCGGCCTCGGCGCAGGCGGCGACGAGCGCACTCCCGTACTTCGAGTAGGGACCGACGGTCGTGCACACGACCCGCGCGCGCGCTGCGACATCGGCGCACGCGGCGGGATCCATCGCGTCGGCGACGAGGATCGGCGCATCGAAACCGAGCGCAGCGAGCTTTTCGCGGTTGCGGCCCGCGATCGCCCAGCGCTTCGGCTTCTGCCTCGCGATGTACTCGCCGACGAGCCGGCCGGTGAAGCCGGTCGCGCCGAACAGGACCAGATCGAATTCGCGCTCGCTCGTGTGGGCCTGCATCGAGCGAATCCTACGCTATGCTGACCTGTGTCGCCTTTCATCGAGCGCCTCGTTGCACGGCTCGAGCTCGGCGCGTATCCGCGCCCTCCGGATGACGGCCGCAAACGCGCCGCGGTCGCCGCGGTGCTGCACGATCCCGCGGACCCGAGTGAATCTGGTCCGCTCCATCTCGGGGAACCTGCGGGGCCGCGCGTCCTGCTGATGAAGCGAATCGAGCGGATCGGTGATCCGTGGTCGGGTCACATCTCGCTCCCGGGCGGCGGGCTCGACCCACGCGATCCGGATCTGCTCGCGACCGCGATCCGCGAGACCCAGGAGGAGCTCGGCATCGATCTCGGCGGCGCGCGCGTGGTCGGCAGTCTGCCGGTGCTGTCCCCGCTGTCGTCCGGGCCCAGCAGCATCGAGGTGACGCCGTTCGTGTTCGTCACCCGCGCGGCCGTCGAGCCGCACCCGGGCCCCGAGGCGCAGTCCGCGTTCTGGTTGCCGATCGAGCTCGCGGCCTCCGGCGCGCTCGACGAGGCGTACACGTATCCGGGCACGACTCGCACGTTCCCGAGCTGGCGCTACGGTACCCACACGATCTGGGGCCTGACCTGGCGAATCCTCGGCGACCTGCTCGCGGTCGGTCAGAACGAGACCGGCTGAAAGCCGCGCGCGGGTCTCGCGAACAGATAGCCCTGCACCAGATCGATGCCGGCGTCGACGCACGCCTTGTACTCGGCCTCGGTCTCGACACCCTCGGCGACGACGCGGCCACCGAGCTCGCGGCAGAGCGCCGCGATCGCGGCGACGACGCGGCGCTTGGTCGCGTGTCGATCGATGTCGCGCACGAGGGACATGTCGAGCTTGACGATCTCCGGTTCGAGCGTCGCGAGCGCGCCGAGCGCCGCGTATCCCGCGCCGAGATCGTCGACGGCGATCCGGTAGCCGAGCTTGCGCAGCATCGCGACGCGCGTCGGCCCGGCCGCAGGATCGAGGCCCGTGCGCTCGGTGATCTCGAGGACCACGCGGCCGGCCATATCGGCGAGCGCACTGTCGGGCGAGAACAGATCCTCGTCGGTGAGCTCGAGCCCGTGCACGTTGACGAACAGCAGCACGTCGGCTGGTGCGTCGGCGGCGGCGCGCGCGACCGCGGCCCTCACGGTGCGGCCGAGCAGGTGCACCTTGTCGAGGCGCTCGGCCGTCGCGATGAAGATGTCGGTGCGGCGGAGCGATTCCTCGTCGGTGCGCAGCAGCGCCTCGTACGCGAAGATCGTCCGCTTGTTGACGTCGACGATCGGCTGGAACGCCATCCACGACGACGCGAGCGCGCGCGTGAAGCGCTGCTCGATCTCGTTCGCCTCGTCGGGCGAGCCGCCGTACAGCGCACGTGCCCACGACTCGGCGCGCCGGCGCATCCGCGTGACACCGTGCCTGCGGGCGGCGCGTGCGACCGAGGAGGCGAGCGCCTCCTGCGAGAACGGCTTCGTGATGTACGAGACCGCTCCGTAGTCGATCGCGCGGACGGCGCCATCGAGCGACGGGTCGCCGGTCATCAGCAGCACCGGGATGTCGTCGTCGCGCTTGCGCACCGCGCGCACCAGCTCGAAGCCGTCGACCTCGGGCATGTTGACGTCGGACAGCACGCAGTCGTAGGGCACGTTGCTGGTCTCGAGCTCGGCGAGTGCTGCACGGCCGTTGTCGGCGAGCGTCACCGTCCAGCCCTCCGCGCCGAGCACACGGGCACACACGCGGCGGATCGCGACGTCGTCATCGACGACGAGCACTTGCCCGAGATGGACCTGATCGTCGCTCACTGGCCTACCTTCAAGAATCTCTCCTCCGGTCGATGTTCATCGATGGTCACGCATGTCCGGGCAATCGCAACACGAAAGACGGACCGTCGGCGCGCGCCTCGCACTCGATGCGCCCGCCGTGGGCCTCGGCCACGAGCCGGCAAAAGTAGAGGCCCATGCCTCGCTTGCCGCCCTTGCCCTGCACGTACTTGCCGAACAGGTTGGCGCGGATGTTCTCGGGGATCTGCGGCCCGGTGTTCGTCACCGCGATCTCCACGCTGCCATTCTCGCCGTCGATCCAGCGCTTGCCGCCCAGCGTGATCATGCCGTTCGCGTTGACGTAGCGGGTCGCGTTGCCGAACAGGTTGTGCAGCACGCGCTCGATGAGCCCGCCGTCGAAGCGGCCCTCGAGGTCGGGTGGGCAGTCGATCACCATGTTGGCGCCGCGGGTCAGCGAGGACGAGTGCACCTCGATGACCGACTGGAGCACGGTGCGCACCTTGGTGCGCGCGACCATCGGCTTGACGGCTGCGTCCTCGAACCGCGCGATATCGACGAAGTTCGCGACCAGACTCGACATGCGGCGCACCGAGCGCAGCGTCGCCGCGAGCGCATCGTTGACGTCGTCGTCGCCCTTCACCACGTCGAGCAGGTACGACAAATTGCTGAGCGAGACCGACAGACCATTGTTGAGGTGGTGGGCGAGCAGCGCGCTCGCTTCCTGGCCGTACACGAGCCGGCGCTCCGCCGCCTCCTTCTCGAGACGTACGGAGACGAACGCTTGCTGCGTGCGCAGCGCCGCGGACACGCGCCGCCGGATCTCGGCGAGGCCGGTCGGCTTGACGATGTAATCGTCGGCTCCGGCGTCGAACGCCTCGCCGCGGCTCGCCTCGTCGTCGTGGCCCGTGAGGACGATCGCGTGGATCGCGGCCCGCGTGCTGTCGGCATCGGACACCCACTGCGTCGCCGAGGCGCTCGACGGCGGATTGCTCGGCCCGCGCAAAGGCGTCTGGGTCATGGGAAAGGCTCGGGGAAAGGCGCGCGGAGTCCAGCCACCGGACGTCGACGCGGACCTCGCTCTGCTCGACGGGTTGAGCGCGTCGGCCTTCACCGGGGCGATCGTCTCGTTCGTCGAGGACGCGGCCGCGTTGGACCCGGTCCGCGCGCGGTGGGGCGCACGAAGCGCCAACGCGATCGTCGCGAAGGTGGAGACCTGGGCCGGGGTGGCGGGCATCGCGGACATCGCACCGGCCGCGGACAGTGTCCTGGTCG